>JANONL010000001.1:0-2591 GCA_031420815.1 Sphingomonadales bacterium
GGGCTTTGCTGGCGGGGTTCGGCGGATCGTTGTTCCTGTCGTGGGGAGCCAATACCGCGTTGTGGCCGCTGGCTGGCTTTGCGCTGCCGTTGCTGGCCTTTGGCGAGGGGCGGTTGGTGTGGGCCGATTTTATCGAAGCGCACGCCAAAATTCGCGAGCAGGCGGCGGTAATCGAAAAACAAGCAGATGCCCTGCAGGACAGCATCCGTGCGGCCGCAGTCGCCGAGGAGCGTCAGCGGTTTGTGCGTGATATGCACGACGGCGTGGGCGGGCATTTGCTGTCGCTGCTGATGCGCGTGCGCGCCGACGATGCCGATAGCAAGGATGTTGCGGACGAATTGGAGAAGGGCCTGACCGACTTGCGGCTGATGGCCGATTCACTGGACCATGTCGGGCATGATCTGGACGTCGCGCTGGCGGCGTTTCACCGGCGCGCGGCGCAGCAACTGGCGTCGGCGGGGTTGGCGTTCGACTGGTCAAAACCGCAAGATTTGAGCGGGTTTGCGATGGACGCGCGCGCGGTGCTTAGTCTCTACCGGATTATCCAAGAGGCGCTGTCGAACTGCATCCGTCATGCGCAGGCGTCGCGGTTCGGGGTGGCGTTCGATCTGGCAGAGGACAGCGCGCGGCTCGATGTGGTTATCGAGGATGACGGTATCGGCTTTGGCGTGGTCGAGGAAGGACGCGGGTTAGGGAACATCCGTAAGCGCGCGGAGAAGCTTGGCGGGACTGTGGTGTTTGAGGCGGGAGCCGGGGATAAGGGGTGCCGGATCAGGTTGAGTGTGCCGGGGGGTTAGCGCATTCTTCGCCCCTCCTCTTCAGGGGAGGGGCAGTGAGACTTGGTTCAGCAAAGCTGGGCCTAGTCGCAGCGGGGTGGGGTTTCGAGGCTTGGCGCAATGCTGACAGGCCCCACCCCAACCCCTCCCCTGAAGGGGAGGGGCTTAAGGGCAGCTCACCCGTCCAACCATCCGTTCTGCACCGCCTCGAACACCGCCTCGCTGCGCGAACAGACCTGCATTTTCCTGTAAATGCGCTTCACATGGTCGCCGATAGTGTGGACCGACAGGTCGAGCGCGGCGGCGGCGTCTTGATAGGACAGCCCCTTGGCAAACATTGTCAGCACGTCGCATTCGCGCGGGGTGAGGATATTGTCGGGCTGGTCGGAAGCCGCACTTTGCCGAGGCGCGACAAGGCTAAGCAGATGCGCGGCAGCCTGCGGGCTGATCGGGCAACCGCCGTGAATGAGCGCGCGGATATCGCGGAGTATCTGTTCGGGCGGCGTGTCTTTCAGCAGGTAACCGCTGGCTCCGAATTCAAAGGCAAGCATCACGCTCGCCCGGTCGCCGAGCACGGTGAGGATCAGCGCCTTGCCCCCGGTTTCGGCCATAAAAGGCGCGATGAATTCAAGACCGTTGCCATCGGGCAGACGGATATCGACCAAGGCAACGTCGACTTTCGCCCCCGGTAACGCGGCGCGCGCTTCGGCGACATTGGCGGCGGCGAAGGCAAGTTCGAAGCCAGGTTCTTTTTCGAACAGCCGCGCATAAAATTTGCGCGCAGGGGTGTCGTCCTCGAGGATCGCAACGCGGATGACGCGCGGTGTTTCGCTCACCTGACTTTGTCCCGGTCCCAGCAATTGGCATAACGCTGGTCGCTGACATCGACCCAGAGCCGCGACTTTGGCGCGATGTCGCTATAGGTCGCAATCGCCCCGCCCGCGCCGACATGATATTCCAATATCTGCCAGCCTGCGCCGAATTGCCCGCTGCAGTATTTGTCGGCATCGGCGCGCGTGGCAAAGCTGCTGGCAGCGACCGGCGGTGTCGCGCGGATCTCTCCGCCGGGGCTATAGCCCTCGCCCAGTCCTGCCTTTTCGATGCCGGGCGGTACGCGCTTGCCGGGTTTGTAGCATGCCATTGGCAGCGACGCAGTGCACAGCCGATCGCCCTCGAACGGGTTGCACGGCGCCTGTGTCTTGTCGAGAAAGCAGGACAGGAACGATACGTCGGTCCCGGCAAATTTGCTTCGATACTCGGCAAAGCTCGTGCCGCGTTCGACTTGCGGTTTCTGACACAGGACGAGAATGGCAACGTCGATTGCCGTGTCATCCTCCGCCTCGAAATCGACCGCGTCGGGGCGGTCGGCGCGGTTTAGGAATTCGATGAAATTTCCCTTGAATTGTGCGCGCAGGTTGGGGGTCAGCGCTTCGAGCGGAACCACCACCACCGCGCCCGTTTGCACCGCATCGGGGTTTTCCGCTTCCTTTTGCAAACTATGAGAGAAGGATTCGCTTCTGCCAAAGCCATCGGCGAAATCTTGCTCATTCAGGTTGCCGAGCTTCAGACCATCATTGCCCGATCCGCCGGTGGTGCGCAGCCGGACAACAATCGCACCGGAAACGATATCGCGCGGCACGTCGAAATGGTCGATCAATATCCTGTCCTGACCGTCCTCGTCATAATCGCGCAATTGTATCGCCCCGGATTGTGCATCGGCGACCGCCTCCAGATAGGCATTGGGCAACCGCGCTGGCCGAATGCGGGCGGGCTCGGCCCCGGTGGCGGCGAAATTATCCTCAACCCCGCCGATCA
>JANONL010000002.1:0-3459 GCA_031420815.1 Sphingomonadales bacterium
ATGGTCGGCGGGATATCAAAATCCTTTGCCGCCTGCTCGGCAAGCCCGGACGCCTGGCTTGACGAGCTGACCACCACCGACGACCCTTGCGTCGCCGCTGCCGTCGCCGCGTTGATGCCGCCCGACAATACCGACAGCAGAATCGAACCGCCGAAGCGTTGCAGGAAGTGGCGATTCACCGTGCCTTTAACCCCGGCACGGCCCAGCTGATCGACGGCAGGCGATGCTAGTGCAATCGTGACTCCATCGGGACGCATCAACCGCGTCCAGACGATGAACACGCGCGATGCACCTTGGGCGACCCCCGATTCATACTGGCCTATGACTCGACTTCCTGCCGGGATCAGGACTTCGCCACCCTCGAAGCTCAACACGTCGCGCTGGACAATAGCGCGCGCAAAGCCAGGCAGGTCGGAATTCAAAGCGGTTTCCATCACCGCTGCTATCATCGTGCCTTGCGGTATCAACCTGTTAAGTCTGGGAAGCTGGACCGCCTCGACCATCTCGACATCTTCACGCGATACCCGCGCCGAAAAATTCTCCGAATTCGAAAGCTGCGGGCCTCGGTCGGTTGGTGCGACCGGCGTGCCGGGGGCAACCCCGCTGGCAGGCGCGGGCCTCGATGTCCCGGCTTGCGCGAAATCGACAATCAGGATCGGCGGCCGAGCGCGTTCGGGCTCGCGGATCGGGGCAAGCGGCAATAAAGCGGGGGCAGCCTGGAATGGCGAAGCAGGCCTAGCCGTCGGGGTCGGCAACGCGCCGACAGCGGCAACCGGCAAGGGTTGCAATATAGGCACCGGCGCGGTTGGTTGCGGCAACGGACTGGCATTGCTTGCCGACGCTTTGCTCAGGTTTGGCAGGTCGGTATCCTCCTGAGCCGTGGCGGAGCGCGAACTGGCCATGATCAGAAACACCAATATGCCGAGCAAACCTAACCCGCCTGCCACTACCCCGGTCGGTATCTTGCGGGGTGACCGCGCAACTGCCAAGGTCTTGATCGGTATCTCGTCGTTCATTTTTCAATCCCATCGGAACGCCGCACCGTGACGACGCGTTTGCCTTCGCGCAAAGTGAAGATTGCGGCCAATTGTTGCACGACTACCGTTCGCCCGCGCATTGTCGAATTGACCAGAGCTTCGTCCTTCCCGGGCTTGCCCATGAAGATTGCCGGTATCGCGACTTCTTCGGCAAATTCGAAATAGGACATTCGCCCGTCATCCCATATCCGCACCGGCAGCAGCCCGGCATCGCCCGCTTTTGCATAGTTGGAATTCTCGATGACGGGTGCTTGTTCCGCAGCGACTTCTGCGGAGAGGACGACGGGCGGCGGCGGATATTCGAAACGCACCATCCACGGCGTCGATGCCCGCCGTGGCCCGGTATCGAGCGCAAAGATATAGCGCCTGCGGTCGGTAAGCACCGTCATATTGGTCGCAGCGTTCTTGAGCAATGGCTTGAGGAACAGGTTACGCGCGCGTTTGTTCGGCACCACCTGCCAGGCGAGCGCATCGCCGATCGCGACATTCTCGATCCGCTCGTCGGGGGCGAATTCGACCGTAATCTGCCATCCGGGCGCACCCGTTATGTTGATGATTTGATCAGGGTCCCAGAACACCGTCTGCACATGCGCGTCGGGCATTTGCGCCTGTGCTGGCACGGCAAGCACCAAGGCTAGAGCGAGCAGCCGCTTCACGTAGCAAACCCTTCAACGTCGCGGCGATATCGGGTCACCTGGAAACCAAGCGGATTGTCGAACCGGTCGGCTGCGCGCAACGGCCGTCCGCTGAAACCGAAGCTAACGGCCGATACATAGGTTCCGGATGCCGACACGGCCCCTCCTCCCGGCGCAGTCCGCGAAACATCGAACCGCACCATCGCCGAGCCCGGCGCGATGAGCGAAACACTCTTAATCGTGACCGTAAGCGTGTCGCCTCGGTCGAGCGCATTGAGCGGGCTGGCGGGGTTCTTCGCCGACATGTAGCGGATATAGGACGAGGAAACATCGCGCGACGACATCAACTGAACTTGCCGGTACATTCGCGCGAGATCGGTCGAATCGAACGATTCGCGGGCGCGCACATAGCGGGCCAGTTCAGCTTGAATGACCGCATCGTTCTGTGACAGCTTGCCCGGTTCGATCCCGCTTGCCACCTGCACAGCGCCATTCTGTCGGTCGACTGTTACCACATAAGGCTCGACCGATTTCAACGGCAACAGGATGAGTAATGTAATGGCAAGGATGACGGCTACCGCAGTGGCTATCCCTGCAATGATCCAGGCGATCTTTCGCTCGCGTAGCACCGCCCCGCTTTGGGTATCTGCCCAGCTGCGCGCGTTTTCGAAATATTCTTCACGGTCGCTCATGCATCCCTCCGGGCCGAAGTGCGGGTGCGTCGCTGCGCCCTCGGCAATGCTGCCCGCCGTGACGATGGTGCAAATGCGGTTTCGACAGGCGCGCTCGCATCGCGTCGCGCGCGGCTGCCCGTCGAGGTCGAGTTCGAGCCTTGCATGAACGATGCGGCCCCCACCATCGCAGGCGCAGGCCCGGCTTCACGCCGCGCCGCGCGTTCGAGCATTTGTGCGATATGAACGGCGGACGATTGCTGCTCTGTTATGGTATTGGGGGTCATTACATTTTCTCTCACTATCGTTTCCTGCGCCGGGGCGGGCTTTGCGGCGCCGGGCAAACGGATGCCCGAGGCAATTTTGCTGCCCGCCCAGACGGCGGCGAGCATCGAAAGCGCAAAGATGATCGTCACCAGACCGATTGGCGTGACGGCTTCGTTCTCGAACCGCTCGCCCGCTTGCTCCGACAAAAGCCGGATAATCATGGGGTTGAGGATCGACAGCTCGACCGCTGCGAGCACAAGGACGAACATTGGTACTATTGCGGTGGTGAACATTGCTGCTAACCAGCGCGTTGCCATTCCGCGTGTGGCATCGAACAAGATGAAGCCTGCAATCAACGGCGTAATCGCCAGCAGCAATGCCAGCAATATTCGTGCGACCACCAACAGACCGAGGATCGACAGCGTCAGGAAATAGCCCGACACATTGAGCGTCATCGCCGCCGCCGCAGGGCCGCCGACCAAAGGTGAGGCAATCCCCGCACGCGTGCGATAACCGATGCTGGCGTTCTCGAGTCCGTCCAATGCGGCCTGCAATCCGGTAATCGGGTCGGTGGCGTTCAAGCCGGTCAGCATTTCCGCCGCAATCCGCACCGGCGCGCGTGCGAAACTGTCGTAAGCGACCGCCTGCCATGCTTCCCACGAGGTCGCGAGCAACAATACGACGCCGATTTTTATTGCAAGGCTGACAACATCGACGAGCAGCAAACCACGCCCGAGCAACAACCGGTAACCGAAAAACGCTACCGCCAGCACCAGCAGGCCGGTCAGCAATGCGGCCACCGGTCCGCCGGGTTGCGACAACGCCGTATAGCCGCGCTCCACCAGCCCG
>JANONL010000003.1:0-3017 GCA_031420815.1 Sphingomonadales bacterium
AGGCGCGTTCCGGTTGGCGTGGTCGGCGGTATCGTGCCGTGGAATTTCCCCGTATTGATGGCGGTCCAGAAAATCGTGCCTGCGCTTCTGTCCGGTTGCACGATGGTGCTGAAGCCCTCGCCGTTCACACCGCTGGCGACTTTGCGGATGGCCGAGCTGATCGCAGGCGTCTTCCCGCCGGGCGTGCTCAACATCATCACCGGCGGCGATGCGCTCGGGCCGATGCTCACCGCACATCCCGATATCGACAAGATTACCTTCACCGGATCGACCGCTACTGGCAAGCGGGTGATGGAATCAGCGTCGAAGGATCTGAAACGGATAACGCTCGAACTGGGCGGTAATGATGCGGCGATCGTGCTGCCCGATGCCGACGTCGCCAAGGTGGCGGAGAAACTGTTCTGGGCGAGCTTCTACAACGCAGGTCAGGTGTGCATCGCGGCGAAACGCATCTATATCCATGAGGATATTTACGACGAACTGTCGGGCGCGATTGCCGAATATGCAAAGGCGGTGAAGGTCGGCGACGGCGCTGAACAGGGCACCGCGGTCGGCCCGATCCAGAACAAGCAGCAATATAAGCGCGTGCTAGAACTGATTGCGGACGCCAAGGACAAGGGCTATAAATTCCTGGTCGGTGGCGACCATGATCCGTCAATCCCCGGCTATTTCGTGCCGATTACCGTGCTCGATAACCCGCCGGAAGACGCGCGGATTGTTGCCGAAGAGCAATTCGGCCCAGTTATGCCATTGATGAAATTCTCGACCGTCGACGAAGTCATCGGTCGCGCCAACGCGTCGGATTACGGCCTTGCCGGGTCGATCTGGACCAGCAATCCCGAAGCTGCGGTCGCGGTGGCCGAGCAACTAGAGACCGGTACTGTATGGATCAACGAGTCGATGCACCTCGCGCCCAACGCGCCGTTCGCAGGGCATAAGCAGTCGGGCTTCGGTGCGGAACTGGGCGAAGAAGGCTTGCTCGAATTCACCTATCCGCAGGTGATTACGATCGCGCGCGAAGCGGCTTAATCAAGCCGCCAAGTATAAAACTGTGTCACCCCCGACTTGATCGGGGGTCCATGGTCTGAGCTGTCGGTTTAAACGTCCACCTCAGGCCATGGATTCCCGCCTGCGCGGGAATGACAAAGGTTAGTATCGACCTGACCAATGCTTCCGCTTGACTCTCCTCTTCCAAAGTTTAATCGTGCGATTAAATTCACGGCATCAGGAGAGCAAAAATGGCAGACGCCTATATCGTTGACGCGGTGCGCACCGCAGGCGGCCGTCGCGGCGGCAAGCTTGCGGGGGTTCACCCCGTCGACCTCGGCGCAGCGGTGCTTGACGCGATTGCCGACCGCAATGATTTCGACCCAGCGGCGATTGAAGATGTGATTATGGGCTGCGTTATGATGGGCGGCGAGCAGGCGGGTGATGTCGGTCGCAATATTGTGCTGGCGTCCAAATTGCCCAACTCGATTCCCTCGGTCAGTATCGACCGGCAATGTGGTTCATCGCAGCAGTCGATCATGTTTGCCGCCCAGGCCGTTATGTCGGGAACGCAGGATATCGTGCTTGCGGCCGGCATCGAAAGCATGACCCGCGTACCGATGGGCTCGACCTCGATGCTGTTCAAAAAAGAAGGCTTGGGCACGTACAAAAGCCCGCGCCTCGAAGAGGCTTATCCCGGCATAATGTTCAGCCAGTTCATGGGTGCAGAAATGCTGGTGAAGAAGCACGGGTTTTCGCGCGAAGACCTGGACCAGTTCGCGCTCGAGTCTCACCAAAAGGCTATTGCTGCGACGAAGGCGGGCGCGTTCAAAAATGAAATCGTGGTGATGGGTATCGACACCCCTGAAGGTAAAGCGGCACACGATACTGACGAAGGCATTCGTTACGACGCAACGATGGAGAGCCTTTCGGGCGTCAAATTGTTGCAGGAAGGTGGCTCGATTACCGCAGCCAATGCCAGCCAGATTTGCGATGGATCGTCGGCGGTATTGATCGTGTCTGAAAAAGCACTGAAAGAGCATGGCCTGACTCCGCGCGCGCGGATTGTGAACCTGACGGTCACCGCTGGCGACCCGGTTATCATGCTCGAAGAACCATTGTTCGCGACCGACCGTGCTTTGGTGCGTGCGGGTATGAGCATCGGCGACATCGATTTGTATGAAGTCAACGAAGCTTTCGCACCGGTACCACTCGCGTGGCTCAAGCATGTTGGTGCTGACCGCGCACGGATCAACGTCAATGGCGGCGCGATTGCGCTCGGCCATCCGCTCGGTGCTTCTGGCACCAAGTTGATGGCGACCTTGCTCAATGCGCTGGAAGCGCGCGGCGGCAAATACGGCCTGCAGACGATGTGTGAAGGCGGCGGTCAGGCAAACGTCACGATTATCGAGCGGGTTTGATTAATTATAAACAACGTCATGCTGAACTTGTTTCAGCATCTTACTGGGAAACGTCGTGTGGGTAGTAAGACCCTGAAACAAGTTCAGGGTGACGATAACTAAGGAAACATAAGATATGAAATTGGACTCATCCATCGCAGCGGTCGTCACCGGCGGCGCATCGGGCCTTGGCGAAGCAACCGCGCGTGCACTCGCCGCCAAGGGCGTCAAGGTCGCTTTGTTTGACTTGCAGGCGGATAAAGGCGAGGCGATCGCTGCCGAAATCGGCGGCATTTTCTGCGAAGTAAATGTCACCAGCGACGAAAGCGTCGATGCCGGTTTTGCCAAGGCACGCGCCGCGCACGGCCAAGAACGTATCTTGGTCAACTGCGCCGGTACCGGGAATGCAATCAAGACCGCTGGTCGCTCGAAGGAAGATGGCTCGATCAAGCATTTTCCGCTCGATGCGTTTGACCGCATCATCCAGATAAACCTTGTCGGCACCTTCCGTTGCATCGCCAAATCGGCCGCTGGTATGCTTACGCTAGACCCAATGGAGGACGGCGAACGCGGTGCGATGGTCAACACCGCGAGCGTTGCCGCCGAGGACGGCCAGATGGGGCAGGCCGC
>JANONL010000004.1:0-3730 GCA_031420815.1 Sphingomonadales bacterium
AGATCAGTAACCGCGAAGCCAGCCTGATCGAGCGCAGCGTGCATGGTAAAGCCGACCGCATCGGGGCTGGCGATATGGTCGCGCTGCGACAAAGGCGGCTCGGCGGCTTCGGCGGCACCAGCCAGCCAGACCATCTTGTCCTCCGCGATGCCCAATTCGCGCGCCTTGCCCGCGCTGGTCAGAATGATCGCCCCGCCCAGATCGACCGCGTCCTGCGCCACGCGCCAGCGGCGGTAAATGTCGGTAATCTGGTAGTCGCTCTCATGTTCGGCGACCAGTTGCTCGGTGGTCCACACGCGCGCAAATTGCGCATGTTCGCGGCCAAGCGATTTTACCGAAGCCGCAGCGCCCAATTTTGCCATCGCTACCAAATAGTCGTGGCGGCTCATCCCCAAGCCCCGCCGACGTGCATTTTCGAGCAGCGAGTAAGCTAGTGTCATCGAGATGATGCCGTGGCGGATTTCACAGCGGGTCAGGATCGAAAAGTCCGATCGCCGGTCTTCGAACGGCGTGTCCGATTGCAGCCGCCAGTCGAGTTCGACCCCCGCCTTGCGCGCGCGCTTGGCAGTACCGGTAGCCTCGCCTGCGACGATGATGGCAAGCTCGGTCTCGCCGCGCCGGATTTCACCAGCGAGTTGATTGACCATCGCCTGCGGACTTTGGCCGCCGACGTCGGCATAAATCAGCCGCCCGGCGCTAATCCCGCCCGCCGCGCCGAATGCCTCGGGCACATTATCGGGCGAGCCGGTGCCCATCGACACCCCGCTGTCTTCAAAAGTGCGGATCGCGGCGATGGTGTGAATCGCGGCGGCGACCGCTTGTGGCTGTCCGCTGTCAGCCAACGCCACCTTGATCGCGGCTCCGGCCAGTTGCGACGGCGTTGGCCATTCGCCCGGCACCGTCTTGCGGCTCGCCTCGCCAACACCGATAATCACCGGGGCGCTGCTATCAAAATTACTCATCGGCGACCTTCCATTATTCTCTTAACCGCACGCTTAAATATGCTAGTCCGTGATGCAAGGATAAAGGAGAGTAGCATGACAGGGTGGCCGAAACTGAAATGGGACAACGAGCCGACCGGCCCGCTCAAGGGCATCAAGGTGGTCGATATGGCAACTGTCGTGCTCGGCCCGTTTGCCACCGTCAATCTCGCCGATCTGGGTGCCGAGGTCATCAAGATCGAGAATAACGAGGGCAATACGCCGGGCGACCTGATGCGCCACGCAGGCGATTCGCCGACCAAGCAGCACGGGCCCATTTTCGCCGCGCTCAACCGCAACAAGAAGGCGATCAACCTCAATATCAAGAAGGATGCCGACAAAGCGGTGCTCATTGCCTTGCTCGAAAATGCCGACGTGTTCATCCACAATGTCCGGATGGCGGGCATGGAGCGGCTGGGCTTTGGCTATGACGCGGTCAAGGCGATCAACCCCGACATCGTCTATGTCCACTGCGCCGGGTTTGGGGCAGGCGGCGCCTATGGCGACCGGCAGGCTTATGACGACCTGATCCAGGCGGCATCGGGTTTTGCCGCTTTGTCAGAGCAACGCGATGGCGGGCGACCGACTTATTCGCCATCGCTGGTTGCCGACAAGGTCAGCGGGCTTTTCGCGGCCAATGCGACAATGGCGGCGCTGCTTGCGCGCGCGGGTGGCCAAGGCGGACAGTTTGTCCAGGTGCCGATGTTCGAATGCTTCACCTGGTTCCATATGGTCGAAAATCTGTGGGGCGAAACCTTCATCCCCGGCAATGGCCGGATGGGCTACACGCGTTCGGTAAACCCAAGGCGGCGGCCCTATCCGACCAGGGACAGCTTCATCGCCATCGTGCCGTATAATGACCGGCAATGGGCGAAGTTTTTCGAACTGGGCGGGCGACCCGGTGTGTTCGACGATCCGCGCTTTGCCACCTATCAGGAGCGCACCAAGCATACCGGCGAGCTGTATGCGTTGATCGAGGAAGTGAGCGCGCTGCGCACCACCGATGAGTGGCTCGACTTGCTTGCGGCGAACGACATTCCGGCGATGAAATATAACCGCATGGCCGATGTGCTGACCGACCCGCATCTGACCGATGTCGGGTTTTTCGAGGAACGCGAAGGAGCAGAGATTGGCAAATATCGCTCGATGCGGCATCCGGTGCATTATGCCGGAACGCCCGTGTCGACCTATGCCGACCCGCCGATGCTCGATGCCGATGGCGACGAGATCAGGGCGGCGTTGGGTTTAAACACCGCTTAAGCCAAAATCCCGCGCATGATGATGTCGATGGTGTGCGCCTTGTACCGGTCGCGCATTTCTTCGTTGTAGTCGTCGACCTCGAAGCAATGCCGCTGCACCAAACGTGCGGCAAAAAAGCGGTCGGACGCACCGGTGACGGTGAAATAAAAGAGCTGCGGGTCAATCTTGCGAAACACACCGGCTTTCACCCCTGCGTTAATCAGCGTGTCGTAAGTCCGGCTGAGCGGTTTCAGATAAAGCTCGGCAATCCGGGCCGCTTCAACCGGGGCGCTATCGCGCACCATCCGCATCAGCAGCCGGTTCAAATAGGGAAAGGCGTAATAGGTATCGATGACCGCGCCCAAATGGCGACGCAGTTTTTCCTCGGGCGGCATTTCCTTTGCAACCAGCGCGGCCAGATCATGCACGATATTGCCCATGTCGCGGTCGAGCAATGCGAGCATCAGGCCGTTTTTGTTGCCAAAGTAGTATTTTACCAGTGCGCTGTTCAGGCCTGCGCGCAGCGACAATTCGCTAAGGCTCAGGTCAATGGTATCGCCATTGCGCATGATCTGGCTTGCGGCCTCGATCAACTGGTCACGCGCGTTAGCGTTGTCTTCGCCTGCCAGCGTTGGTCCGTTTTGCACCATTTGCTCCCCCTTGATGCCTAACTATAAACAGGTTCATCCCACCAAGGGAAGAAATCCGGCAGATCGGTTGAAACTTTATCCGGATAAACCGGACTTCGCTTTTCGAGGAAGCTGGCTATTCCTTCCTGCGCATCGCCCGACCTTGACCGGCGATAGATCGCGCGGCTGTCGATTTTATGTGCGTCCATCGGATGGTCTTCCGCAGACAGCCGCCACAGCATCGCACGGGTCATGGCGACCGCCACCGATGATGTGTTATCGGCGATTTCTCGCGCCAGCTTGTTTGCTTCGGCGAGCAGTTCGCCGGGCGTGTGGACTGAACGGACCAGTCCGCCCGCCAACGCTTCCCGCGCATCGAAAACGCGGCCCGTCATGCACCATTCGAGCGCTTGGCTAATGCCGACGATCTTGGGCAAGAACCACGAGGATGCTGCCTCTGGCACAATCCCCCGCCGCGCAAAGACAAAGCCGAACCGGGCGGTGTCGCTCGCCAGCCGCATGTCCATGGCAAGCTGCATCGTCGCGCCGATACCAACAGCGGCACCGTTGACCGCAGCAATCACCGGCTTGGTACACTGGAATATCCGCAAGGTAAGCCGCCCGCCTGAATCGCGGACGCGTTCATCACCGAGCGATTCCACCGCCGAGCCGCTGGCAAAAACCTGCCCGCCGCCGTCTGGCGTCAGGTCGGCGCCGGCACAAAAGGCGCGGTCGCCCGAACCGGTGACGATAACGGCGCGCACAGCATCGTCGGCGTCGATCAGATCAAACGCCGCGCACATTTCCTGCATCATCGTGACCGTAAAAGCGTTCATCTTTTCCGGCCGGTTCAGCGTAATCGTCGCGACGCCGTCGGCTACG
>JANONL010000005.1:0-15304 GCA_031420815.1 Sphingomonadales bacterium
GTGGCGCGGATGCTGGACCAGTTCCGGCCAGATGTTGTGATCAATTGCATCGGTTTGATTAAACAAAATGCCGAAGCGGACGACCCGCTGTCGGCCCTTCCTATCAACGCCCTGCTACCCCACCGGCTTTCGCGTCTTGCATCTCTGATAGGTGCCCGATTGGTTCATTTCAGCACCGACTGCGTCTTCGCCGGTACCAAAGGCGGATATACAGAGGACGATCAATCCGACGCCTACGACCTTTATGGACGAAGCAAATATTTGGGCGAACTGCACGAACCTCATACGATTACCGTGCGAACTTCGATCATTGGTCATGAATTGGCCAGTGCCCGCAGTTTGATAGGGTGGTTTCTAGGCCAAGCCGGGTCAGCCAAGGGTTTTACGCGGGCGATATTCTCCGGCCTGCCGACAGTCGAGATAGCCAAAATTGTGCGCGACTGCATTTTGCCGAACAAGGCGATATCGGGCGTCTGGCATGTCAGCGCCGATCCGATCGCAAAGTTCGATCTGCTGCGGTTGGTTGCAGAGATTTACGGCAAGCAAATCGAGATAATTGCCGATGACAGTCTGGTGATCGATCGATCGCTCGACTCGGCGCGATTTCGCTTGGAAACCGGCTATGTCCCGCCTAGTTGGCCTGAGTTAATACGGATGATGCGCGACTACCGCTGACCTTATTTAATTTTTGGAGTTTTTCATGTTTAAAAACAAAGTCCTGCTCATCACAGGAGGCACCGGGTCTTTTGGCAACGCTGTGCTAAACCGTTTGTTGGAACATGAGTTTTCTGAGATCCGCATTTTTAGCAGGGACGAAAAAAAGCAGGAAGATATGCGGCTTGCGCTCGGCGAGGACCGTGTGAAATTCTACATCGGCGACGTCCGGAATTACGACAGCGTCCACGACGCGACCCGGGGCGTGGACTACATCTTTCATGCCGCCGCCCTGAAACAGGTCCCTTCTTGCGAATTTTACCCGATTGAGGCTGTCCGGACTAACATCCTCGGCGCAGAAAACGTGATGCGTGCAGCGATCGACAACGAAGTGAGCCGCTGCGTCGTGCTGAGCACCGACAAGGCGGTATATCCGATCAATGCGATGGGTATTTCAAAAGCGATGATGGAAAAAGTCATGGTCGCAAAGTCGCGTCTGTGCGATCCGGCCAAGACGGTCCTTTGCGCGACGCGCTACGGCAATGTCATGGCTTCACGCGGTTCGGTGATTCCGTTGTTTCTCGATCAACTTCTGGCGGGCAAAGCTCTAACGATAACTGACCCCGGCATGACGCGATTCCTGATGTCGCTCGAGGAATCGGTCGATCTGGTCCTTTACGCGTTTAACAATGCCAAACCTGGCGATATTTATGTTCAGAAGTCACCGGCTTCAACTGTCGCAGATTTGGCGCAAGCGATGAAAGAGCTTCTGGGGCGTGACAATGCCATCAACATAATCGGCACCCGCCACGGCGAAAAGTTATACGAGACGCTCGTCTCTCGCGAAGAAATGGCGCGCGCGGATGATCTGGATGGATATTACCGCGTGCCCGCCGATACCCGTGACCTCAACTACAACAAATATTTCGTCGAAGGCATGATCGACGTTTCAACGCTTGATGATTATACCTCGCACAACACGCGTCGACTGGACGTGCCCAGCGTGAAGGAAACACTAATGAAGCTACAGATCATCCGGGATCATGTGGATGCATAAATTGAAAGTAATGACGATAGTCGGGACACGGCCTGAGATCATTAGGCTTTCCCGCGTAGTTGCGAAACTCGACATGCATTGCGACCAGACTTTGGTGCACACTGGCCAAAATTACGATTACGAGCTCAACGAAATATTCTTCAGCGATTTGCAAATGCGCAAACCGGATATATTTTTAGAGGCAGCGGGTAAAAACGCGGCAGAAACAATCGGACAGGTTATCATTGCGGCTGATCGAGCGCTCGAAACCCATAGGCCAGAGGCATTGCTTCTGCTCGGCGATACCAATAGCTGCCTTGCGGCGATAGCTGCAAAGCGCCGAAAAATCCCGATTTTTCATATGGAGGCAGGCAATCGTTGTTTTGACTTCAGGGTTCCCGAAGAATTGAACCGGCGCATCGTTGATCACACCGCCGATATCAATCTCACTTACAGCCAAATTGCGCGGGATTATATTATAGCGGAGGGCTTCCCGCAGGACAGGGTAATAAAAACGGGCAGTCCGATGCGTGAAGTGCTAAATTTTCATAAGCAAGCTATCCTCGATTCGGATGTTCTGGAACGGCTTACGCTTAATAAGGGCGAATATTTTCTGGTGAGCGCACACCGCGAAGAAAATGTAGATGAGCCTGCTAATCTAAGATGCCTGATCGAAATCATGAATGGCCTTTCAGAAAGATTTGGGCAACCGGTCATCGTTTCGACCCATCCCCGGACCCGCGACCGAATAGAGCAGCTGAACGTTGTGCCCCATCCTTTAATTCAGCTTTTGAAACCGTTCGGGTTTCTCGACTACATAAATCTGCAGCTTAACGCCCGGTGCACGCTATCGGATAGTGGAACGATCACCGAAGAATCGTCGATTCTGAATTTCCCAGCGCTGAACCTGCGCGAAGTCCACGAGCGACCCGAAGGCTTCGAGGAAGCGGCTGTGATGTTTGTCGGGCTGAGCGCAGAGCGCGTTCATCAAGGGCTCGATATTTTGGCATCGCAACCGCGCGGCGACGAGCGCTTACTGCCAATGGTCCGTGACTATCAGGAGGACAATGTTTCAGACAAAATCGTTAGGATTATCCAGAGCTACACCGACTACGTTAACCGCGTAGTCTGGAAAAAGTATCAGGCGTAAATTCATAACATGAAACTCGCGCTGGTTGCCGATGCCTTTCCCCCTTTACGTTCGTCTGGCGCGGTTCAGTTGCGCGATCTTTCCAGAGAATTCGAGCGCCAGGGCCACCAGTTGACTGTTTTGATCCCGGCGACAGACCAAGCCGAACCCTGGAAAGTCGAGCCGAACGGTAACATCGACGTCATTCGTTTGAAATCGCCTAAAACAAAGGACGTGAGCTACGTCCGGCGGACTCTGAGCGAGTTTATGATGCCGTTTGCGATGGGTCGCAATTTCCGCAAGAGCCCGCTGGGCTCGCGAAAGTTTGATGGTGTGATATGGTATTCGCCGTCAATCTTTCTGGGACCGCTTGTCAAGCGGCTACGCGCCGACAGCAATTGTCCAAGCTATCTTATTATCCGCGATATTTTTCCCGAATGGGCGGTCGATATGGGGCTTATGGGACGAGGACTACCTTATCGCATGCTCAAGGCCGTAGCAGATTTCCAATATTCCGTGGCGGATACCATCGGCGTTCAGACGCTGGGAAATATAGCGCTTTTACACAGCACCTCGTCTGCGATGTCGGGGCGGATCGAGGTTTTGCACAACTGGCTAACCAGCAATCCTGACACGGGCTGTAGCATTCAAATAGATGCGACACCGCTCGCAGGGCGCAAGATATTTGTCTATGCAGGAAATATGGGGATTGCGCAGGGGATGCCAATATTGCTTGATCTTGCCGCCGCGCTCGAAGAGAGGAAAGACATAGGGTTTGTATTTGTCGGGCGGGGCAGCGATGCTGATCGGCTTAGGGCGTCGGCAAAGGCGCGCCAACTTGATAATGTGTTGTTTTTCGATGAGATCGATCCTGACGAAATTGCGGGGCTTTATACCCAATGCCATGTCGGCCTTGTTGCGCTTGACCCGCGCCATCAAACACATAACATTCCGGGCAAGTTTCTTTCATACTTACAATCCGGCCTACCTGTTCTGGCGACAGTCAACGCCGGGAATGACCTTATCGATGTGATCGTCGATAACAGGGTTGGATTCGTTTCCACGGACAATTCGGCAACTATACTGGCAGGATTGGCGCGTGGGTTGGCGGATGAATCTGTTGGTAATCCGACCGTGGCCGCGAGATCCAAAAAACTGGCCAGGACAATGTTTTCGTCCGAAGCAGCGGTCAACCAGATAGTGAAAGCACTGCAGGCACCGAAAGGCACCTGATCTGAATAATTGAACGGGGCGTCACCGCGGCCGTTTCAAACTAAAATCCAAATCCAAAACAATATCGAAGGAAGCATTGCCAATATTAGGTATATGACGAGTCCTAGGGGCCAGCCAAACCGGTCTTGCAAATGGTGGTGCAGATGGTCGCGGTCTGGTGACATAGGCGATCGACCGCTACGGATGCGACGATAAGCAAGGCGGAATGCATCCAGCACGGGCACGCAAAACAGCAACACGATCTGCTCTGCTGACATGTTGCCGGCTGGTTCCGGTCCTGACCCGTTATAGGCAAATATTGTCAAGAGCGCGATTGCTGCGGAGAAACCGTATGACCCGCCGTCGCCAAGAAATAACAGGTTGTTGAGATTAAAAAGCAGCAATACGATCAAGCACACGATAAATATCAATGCGAGCGGCAGGAGCACGGGCGGCAACGACAGGGAAAGAAAAGCCAACCAGCCCAAACACAAGCCGATCACCAGTCCATTTTTACCATCCGCCATGTTAACAGCGTTGACCAGACCGACGCAGCAGATCGTCGTAAAAATGACCGCGAACCAGTCGGACGTTAGTCCAAAACCAAAATCCAAATATCTGAAAGACAAAGTCCTTATGTTGAAGGCGGGGTCGATAATTGCGGCACCACAGAAAACCAGCATCGAAATGATCAATCGTCCGTTTGCGGAAAGCGAGTGCCGGTCATCCGCCAGTCCCAACAAAGCAATGATTATAACGCACCCCAACCAAAGCAGTAATGTCGGCTGCCAAGCTACTGGCGAGAGCAGCAGAACCAATATGACGTTGATTGGGATGACAACTAATGCGAGCGAAAGGCCGCCCATCAATGGCGTTGCCCTGGCATGAAATTTGCGCGCGCCTGGAACATCGAGCAAATTCAACTTGGTTGCAACACGTCTAGCATGATAGCACAGGGCTAATGTCGCAATGGCGCAGGCCAAGCATGCAAAAAAAACAATAATGTTTGACATAAGAACGGCAGCGAACCCTATCATACTGTACACGACACGCCAGTCGCGCTGACGTGGGCTCTTATGCATTGATGGCAGTCTGGTCCATCAATTTTTGACAAATAGTCGTTTGTGCAGCCTGCCATGAACGACTCTTAGGATTTGAACGACTTCTGGCAGATCCTTATTGCTGTCGTCTCGTACCATCGCCAGACACATCGGTTGACTTGCGCCTTTCATTGTCATTAAGGCTTTTCTATCGGAGCATATGCGCCGCCGCACCAACGCATAGTTTGTTGAGGAACAATGGTTCGCAAATCTTATAAGGTTCGTCCTAATTCATGGGCGGGTTGGCTGCTGGCCATTTATGTCGTGCTGGTTTTTACGCTCGGCGGCGGCTCGCGCGCGGATATCCAATCGCTAATAATTTTGCGGCCCCTCGCCGTCGCCCTAGGAGCATTGGGTTTGTGGCACCTAACCCGAGAGCATATTCGTCCGCACCTTTTCCTCTTCATCATGGCAGGCTCGTTTTTCTCACTTATTCTCCTGCATTTGATGCCGCTGCCACCCCTGTTTTGGAATGCTCTTCCGGGGCGGCTCCTGGTGGCGGAAATCGACAACACGCTGGGGTTGATGGGGGTCTGGCGACCGCTGAGCCTCGTCCCAACTGCGACCTGGAATGCCCTGTTTGCGCTCGTTGTACCATTCACGGTGTTAATAATTTCCGTCCAGCTTGGCCGCGACCAGTTGTTCGAACTTTTACCGATCATCCTAGTTATCGGTTTGGTCAGCGGCTTTTTGGGACTGCTCCAGGCGATTGGGCCAGCGCAGGGTCCGCTTTATTTTTATCGCATCACCAATAGCGACATGGCGGTTGGATTGTTTGCTAACCGGAACCACCAAGCCGTGTTTTTGGCCACACTCTTTCCGATGCTGGCGGTATTTGCGTCTGCCGGAGTGCGATCTACTAACCAGCTTCGTCTGCGTGGATGGGCCTCGCTTGCCGCTGCCGGTTTTCTGATACCCCTGATATTGGTTACCGGTTCACGCGCTGGGCTTTTGGCCAGCGTTATCGGGCTTGTTTCATCGATATTTCTTTACCGACCACCGGAGAATTTGACGCCGGAAAAACGCAAAGGCGTAAAATCCTATGCCCGATACATATATGTAGCAATCGGTGCGGCGTCATTTGTTGCCGTTACGTTTTTGATGGCCCGGGCTGAAGCAATCGAGCGTTTGCTCAGCGCAGATGCCACAGAAGATTTGCGATGGGCGACGCTCGGACCGATTATAAATGCGGCTTGGCAGTACTTTCCCATTGGCTCCGGCATCGGTTCTTTCGTAGAAGTGTATCAAGTGCATGAGCCAGCGTCAGCGCTCGTGATAAACTACGTCAACCATGCGCATAACGACTGGGTGGAAATTCTGCTGACGACGGGCCTTCCTGGCGCATTGCTTGCTGGCTTGGCGTTATGGGGATATTTCAAAGGCGCTTGGTCCGTGGTTGGACGTGAGCGGTCTGCCGGGCGCGACGCGCAATTTGCCCGGCTCGGCGCGGTGATATTGGGTATGCTAGCATTGGCTAGCTTGACGGATTACCCGCTCCGCGTGCCGTCATTAAGTTGCTTGTTCGTCGTGGCTGCTGTTTGGCTGTCAGCAGGGCGCAAGACGGGCCGTTCATGATGACAACGAAAAGAAATCGCAGCAAAAACGGCCTGATTTTGATGAAGCTTGTCTCGAACATCAGCTGGGTCAAACTGGCATGTTGGGTAACAATATCGGCCGTTTTGGTTTACGGCGCAGTAACAAATACAATTGCGAACATAACGCGCCGCAAAAATCCGGATGTTGCATTGGCATTTGTACGGTCAGAGCCGGTGGCGTTGACATTGAACGCCGAAAGGCAGTTTCTGGCATCGCAAGAGCCGTCATCGCTGACCAAGGTAGAACGATGGACTAGGCGCGCATTGGTCCAACAGCCCCTAAATCCATCGGCCGTCCGCTTGCTCGGCTATGTGGCAGATGTGCGCGGCAAAACGCACGAAGCGGAAAAGCGGATAAGGCTGTCTGCATCGTTGTCGCGGAGGGACTTCGGTGCCCAGCTTTGGCTGATCGAGGCTGCGGTACGCGACGGCAAAAATAAAGACGCGTTGACCCATTATGATATAGCACTGCGCAGCGTGTTAAACAGCCGATCCGTGTTGTTTCCAACGCTGACTGAGGCGCTTGCAGATCGCGAAATACGCGCCGCATTTGTACCCTATGTTCGCGCTGCGCCGAACTGGATGCCTGCGTTTTTGTACGACGCTATTGCCACTACCGACAGTCCTGAAAATATCGCGGCGGTCCTGATGTCAGCGGGTAAGCTGCCTGCGGGAAAAGACTATCGCGCGGTGCCAGTCAGCCTGCTGTACAGTCTCGCGGCAAAGTCCAAGTTTGATGCCTTCCAGCAATACTATACGAGCCTGTCGGGCGCTAGCCGCGAGACTTTGAACTCCGTGGGCTTGACCCGTGCAACGGTCAATCTTCGGTATGCCGCTGCGGGATGGCAAATTTTGGATGCCGCCGCTGTCGGCGGGGGTTTTGCCGAAAAAGAAGTGCCCGGTCAGTTCCGCTTCAATGCCTTTGCAGGGTCGGGTGAGCGCGGCGCGATTATGCACAAGTATTTGTTTCTGGCGCCCGGGAATTACAGGCTGTTCGTCGAACACAAGGCGGTCGAGAGTGCGCCCGACGCAAATGCGGAATGGATTGTGCAGTGCCTGTCCAACCAGACCGCAACGGGCATCGGCACGGCAATGGTGCCAATTCGGGAAGGTACTTTCACTGCACAAACCGAATTTACGGTTGCACCGGGATGCCCGGCCCAGTTGCTTTTGCTGCGGGCAGCTGGCGGTAGCGGGCAGTCGGGAGCAGAATTCACGGTAGAGCGGATTACATTGGGACGTTGAATACGGTCAGGCTCATGCAAGGTTAGAAGCAAGCATTTCGTCTGGCGGGCACCGCAAAGGTCCATGTGTTACACCATTCATCACGCCCGGTGTTCTGTCCCCAAACCGGCGGCGATGAACAACGCCGTCGCTTCGCCATTTACGTCGGCGGTATGCGATCAGCCGGGCGGATTTATGACATATCCGCCAGGGCCGATTCGTGCCGTTGCGGCGGTGCCGTCGGCATGTTGCCGGTGGCTGGTGGAGCGTCATCCGGCCTGCGGTGCACAGCACGACCTCGTCCCCCACAGGGTGCATTTCCCAACTCATCCGCTCAATCAATATTGTGCACCGTTAGTGCCCATAAAAATAGAGCTTGGCCAGGAATGCATCCGGCCAAGCTCTTTAAGGAAAGGGTTGCTCCTTTAAAGTGAGCGCCCCTCGGGTCGCATTGGTTTTATACGTGCTCTTGGCGGTGCTGGTCCGTGACGGCGGTCACGCATAACCGATTATCGCGGCAAATTATCAGGGCTGATTACCGCGGCCGATTACCGCGGGCGGTGTTCGGTGCCCATACCGGCAGTGATGAACAAAGCGGTCGCTTCGCCCGATACATCGGCGGTGTGCCAGCAACCTGGTGGATTGATGACATATTCGCCGGGACCGATATGGACGGTCGCGGTCGTACCGTCGGCATGTTGCTGGTGCAGCGTCATCCGCCCTGCGGTGCACAGCACGACCTCGTCACCCACAGGGTGCATTTCCCACATATCCCAGCTTTCGGTGAAGGTGTAGAGCGATACTAGCCGCCCTTCCGCGCCGTCCGACGCGTGGCGCTGTGCATAGGCCTCATACCACGGCAGGCCGGTAAAAGCCGGTTGCGCCAATGCCTTGGCACCTAGCCCCAAATGAACCGGGTGGGTGAAGAGATTTTCAGGCATAGAATGCTCCATAACAGCTTCAGAAACGGGAGAATTCTCAGTGATGGATGCGGCGCTCCCTCCGGGTGACATAGGTGACGCCTATTCACCCTTAAATCGTCGCCTCGCGCCCAAAGGTCACACTAAGGTCTCACCTGAACCGGTTTCAACCCATCACGAATGCGTTCAATTTGTTGCCGTCGGGGTCGCGGAAATAACCGGCGTAAAATGTGTCGCCGCGTGGTCCAGGAGGCCCCTCATCAGTGCCGCCATTGGCCAGCGCGATATCGTAAAGCCGGTGAACCTGGACCTTGTCTTTGGCCTCGAGTGCGACCATTACACCGTTGCCGACGCTGGCCGCGTTGCCGTCGAACGGCTTGGTCAGCCCGATACCGGCGGCAGCATCGCCGGGTTTGCCCCAAGCGATGAAGCCGTCAAATTCCATCATCCGTCCGGTGCCCATTTCAGCGGCAACCGCATCATAAAATTTCGCTGCGCGCGCTAAGTCGCTGGTTCCTAAAGTCACGTAACCGATCATCGAATCACTCCTCCAAATGAAATAAGAACATTATAAGAACATACCGAAATTGTCAATCACTCTACCGGCGCGAGCTTGTCCTGCGTGCGCGTCTCGAAATCGCTGGCGTCATGCCGCTCGTGCAACTGGCTTGCCGGGTCGCCCATCACCCGGTTGACCATGCGACCACGCTTCACCGCCGGACGCGCGCCGATCTGACCGGTCCAGCGGATGACGTTTTTGTAATCCTCCACTGCCAGAAACTCGCCCGCCTCATAGACCAGCCCTTTGACCAAAGCGCCGTACCACGGCCATATCGCCATATCGGCAATCGAATATTCGTCACCCGCCATATACTCGCGGGTCTCCAGATTGCGGTCGAGCACATCGAGTTGCCGCTTCACCTCCATCGCAAAGCGGTCGATGGCATATTCGATCTTCATTGGCGCATAAGCGTAAAAATGGCCAAATCCGCCGCCGAGATAGGGCGTCGCACCCATTTGCCACATCAGCCAGCTAATCGCCTCGGTGCGCTTTGCATGGTCGGTGGGCAGGAATGCGCCGAACTTTTCGGCCAGATATAGCAAAATCGAGCCCGATTCGAACACGCGCGTCGGTGTCGCGGTGCTGTGGTCAATCAGCGCCGGTATCTTCGAATTCGGGTTGGCCGCGACAAAGCCGCTGCCGAACTGGTCACCATCACCGATCTTGATCAGCCAGGCGTCATATTCCGCGCCTGTATGACCCAGTGCCAGCAATTCCTCAAGCATGACCGTCACCTTCACGCCATTGGGCGTGGCGAGCGAATAAAGCTGCAACGGGTGCTTGCCGACCGGCAGGTCCTTGTCATGCGTCGCGCCTGCGGTCGGTCGATTGATATTGGCAAAACGCCCTTCGGCATTCTTGTTCCATTCCCAGACCTTGGGCGGGGTATATTCGGATAATGTCTGGGCCATGCGCTTCTCCTGTAAATCGATAGTTCCATCATAACCGTCGGCGTTACCGACGCCACAGGAAATAAATATTGTAAAAGAGGCAAGAGGACTAGAGGGGGCAGTTCAAGCCTGACCCCTCTTTCCCTCTCGCCTCCTTTACCAATTCCCACAGCGAAGAATAAAGTTGACGTTCACGTAAGGCGCAGCTTTAATCGGGTGATTAAATTGAGGGAGAGTCAATATGTCCGCCACCGTCGAAATTCAGAACGATATCGCCTTGATCCGGATGGACGACGGCAAGGCCAACGCGATCAATTTTGAAATGGTCGCGGCGCTGAACGATGCACTCGACAAGGCGGAGGCCGAGGCGAAGGTGATTGTTCTCGCTGGACGTGAGGGGCGGTTTTCGGGCGGCTTTGATCTAAAGGCCTTTGCCAATCTTGGTCCGGACGGCGTGTATGAATTACTCGATGCCGGCGCGGAGTTGCTGCTGCGGCTGTATGGCGGGCCGTTGCCTGTAGTCGCAGCGTGCACCGGCCATGCGATTGCGATGGGGGTGTTCATCCTCAACGCCTGCGATACCCGCGTAGGGGCTGCGGGCGAGTATAAGATCGGCGCGAACGAGGCGGTGACGGGCATGCAATTGCCGATCTTCGCAATGGAACTATCGCGCGAGCGGCTGAGTCCGGCACACCTGACGCGCGCGATGATTCAGGGCTTTATCTACGACCCGACAGGCGCGGTCGAGGCAGGCTATCTTGATATGCTGGCCGAGGCAGACAAGGTTGAGGCGAAGGCAATGGCGGTGGCGGGCCAATTGGCGCAACTCCCCGGCAAAGCCTATGCGTGGAACAAGAAGTCCATCCGCAAGGCGACGCTCGACCGGATTAGAGGAAGCTTAGGCGCGCATCATAAGGTGTGAGGTGCATTGACATTTCTAGTGGTTTCCACTAGAAACATTCTCATGGACAAATATGTATCTGCAACTGAGGCTAACCAGCGCTTCCCTGAACTAGTCCGAAAGGTCAGCGCGGGCGACAGCTATATTGTCACTTCGCGGGGGAAGCCCCTTATCAAAATGGTGCCTCTTGAGAAAAAGCGATCAAAAGGCTCGCTTGAAGAATTTTATGCGAAGTGTGACGCTAGAGGGCCGATCATAACCGGTCCTTGGAAACGCGAAGATTTGTACGACCGCTCTGATCGCGACATTCTTTGAGCGATGTACGTATAGCTTTCGACAGTAACATTCTGCTGTATTTGTCGGGCCTCGCGAAAGCCACCAGCGACGTTGTTAAAATTGCAAATAGCCGCAAACTACATTTTGAACTGGTACAGCGCTGCGATTGCGTCATGCCGCTACAAGCTGCGGGCGAAGTTTACACAGTGTTGGTCAGGGCAGGACAAAGCCGGAGTGAGGCGCGCAACGGCGTTACCGACCTTGAAAAATTGTTTGAAACTGCGACAGCGGGAACGGACACTTTCGCCATGGCGCTGGATTTGGCCGTCGAGCATAAATTGCAGTTGTGGGATTCGCTCATTCTCGCAACTGCTGCCGAACACGGATGCAGCTTGCTGTTATCTGAAGACATGCACGATGGTTTTGCATGGCGCGGGGTCACGGTGGTCAATCCCTTTACAGAGAAGATGCACAAGAGGTTGGCGCGGGTTTTGGCTGATTGAATTGAGTATAGTGTCCTCGGAATTCAATAGAACTCTCTGATGGTGGCGCGTTAAGTAGCCTTCTCGTCGGTTTTATCGATCCATTTTGGCGGGGGAATAATTTGCGCGTCTTTGTCCGAAAACTCAATCTTGCCCGGCCAGGCTTTTTCCAGCCGTTGGTACAAATCACGATAAGGCTGTTTCCAATCCAGCTGGCCTCGCCATTGGTAAACGCTGACATAAACCCGTCCAAACACAAAATCACCACCAATGATCACTCCGTCGCCCGTGCAAACATCATATTGGAACCACGTTTGCCCCGGAAAACTTGGATTGATATCCACCCTAGCCGACCATTTTTGGTCTTTAGCAAATTCCCGCAAAATCTTGTCCAGCGTCACCAAATCTTTTCCCTCGATGTCCAGCTGGAAGGTCATTTTAGGGCTTTGCTCTTCTCCTTCGAGTAGCCAGCGGTAATGGCAACTGCTCAACATGACGCTTTGCTGGACTCCCAGAATCAGAAACAATGCTGCTAAGCCGATAACAACGGGGTTCCTCCATGCATATGATGCCTTTGAGAACACGTAATAAAATGCTGCACTGCCAAGAATCCCGCTGCCTCCAAGCGTCGCTGCAGCACCAGATGCTGAAAACCAGCCGCTCAGTGTTCGCTCGCCATTTATTGCGGTAACCACGCCAGCTATCGACGCTTCATCGGCTACTGGAGCCAGCGAAAGAAGCGTAGCGGCAGGCAGAAATCCGACCAAGAAGCCGACAATTATCGCTCGAAATAGCGTGGGTTGATACCGCTTCGAAAGGACGAGAAAGACAGGCAGACCAATAATCAGGATGTGGGCCAAGGCCACGATCATCGAATACAGGATGGCGAGCGTGTTGAAACTGACTACCGAAGGCAGGCTGGCGGCAAGAGTTGCCGAGAAAATCGCTAGTCCAAGTCTCAACCGATTGCTCCCTTACCGATCAGCTATGCCCCAACCCCGCACAAGCCTCCGTCACCCACGCCAGCGCGTCACCCTCCAACTGCGGCCCGACAACCTCCAACACCTTGGCATGATAATCATCCCACCAGCGCAATTCATCGCGCGTGAGCAATTCGGTGTCGACGAGTGCCTTGTCAATCGGCGCAAACGTTAGCGTCTCAAACCCGAAATAGCACCCCTCCGCCCCGGCAATCTCGCGCTCCTCGACCAGCACCAGATTTTCGATGCGGATGCCGTATTCGCCTTGCTTGTAATAGCCCGGCTCGTTCGACAGGATCATGCCCGCGTGCAGTGGCTCGTCCGCGCCTGCCTGACCGCCGGAGAATTTCGCGATGCGTTGCGGGCCTTCGTGGACGGCGAGGAAGCTGCCGACGCCGTGGCCGGTGCCGTGGGCGTAATCGACGCCCGCTTGCCAGAGCGATGCCCTCGCTAAAGTATCGAGTTGAGCGCCGCGCGTGCCTTCAGGGAAGACCGCCAAGGCCAATGCGATATGGCCTTTGAGGACGCGGGTGAAGCGGTCCTTCATTTCTGGCGTCGGTTGCCCCGGCCCGACCCAAATGGTGCGGGTGACGTCGGTGGTGCCGTCGAGATATTGCCCGCCGCTGTCGCACAGATAGATGCTGTTCGGCTCGATCGGCCGGTTCGATTTTTCATCGACCTTGTAATGTGGGCTTGCGCCGTTGGGACCAGCGGCGGAGATCGTGTCGAAGCTCAGGTCCTTGAGCATGCCGGTGGCTTCGCGGAAGGCGCGCAAGCGGGCGGCGGCGGACAATTCGGTCAGCGCGCCCTTATGCGCTTCCTGCGACAGCCAGTGCAGATAGCGGCTGAGTGCGGCACCATCGCGGGCTTGCGCGGCACGGTGGCCCGATTGCTCGATTGGGTTCTTGACCGCTTTGGGCAGGATGGTCGGGTCGCGCGCCTCGATGATGTTCGCGCCGCCGTCCTTGAGCGCACCGAAAATTGCCGAAACCGCGCGGTCTGGGTCGACCGCGATGCGTTTGCCGCTCATGGCTTTGAGTTCGGGCACAAATTCCTGCGGGGTGCGCAGGCGGACGGCGTTGCCCAAATGCGCGCGGACGGCGTCGCTGACCTTCTCGGGTGCAACAAACAGGTCAGCGGTGCCATCGGCATGGGCGAGCACGAAGCTGAGCGCGACCGGTGTGTTCGACACATCCTGCCCGCGCACATTGAGCAACCACGCCACCGAATCGAGCGCCGAAATAACCGTGCTGTCGAGACCCTCCGCAGTCAGCCATTCGGCAACAGCAGCGCGTTTTTCGGCTGAGTTCTGCCCGGCATATTGGTCGGCGTGGACCATCAGCTTCGCATCGCTCTTGTCCGGCTGGTCGGCCCACACCGCGTCGATGGGGTTGCTCGCAACCGCAACCAGTTCGGCACCCTTGGCCTTCAATGCCTTGGTCGCGCTCTCGACCCAGCCCTTGGTGTGAACCCACGCGTCATAACCGATGCGTGCGCCAGCGGGTGCATGTTCCTTCAGCCAGTCCGATATGCTGGTTTGCGGCACGCCGACATATTGCCAATCTTTGCCGTCAACCTGCTCGCGCACTTGCAGCGTATAGCGCCCATCGGTGAAGATCGCCGCTTCTTCGCTCAAGACAACCGCCGATCCTGCCGACCCGCCAAAGCCCGTCAGCCAGCCGAGCCGTTGTGCATAATCACCCACATATTCGGACATATGCTCGTCGCAAATCGGCACGACAAAACCGTCGAGCTGGTCTTTCTTGAGCTGGACACGCAGGGCGTTGAGGCGGGCTTCATAGGTGGACATCGGACAATCCCATTCTTAAGAGGTTGGGGTAGATATAAGCGAGGATGTGCCCACATGAAAGCGTTGCTACCCCTTTCCCTTGCGCTTGCCGCAATTTCCCCGCCTGCATTTGCCCATAAATAAGCCATGACCACCTATAAATCCGCGCAAACGCCGCCCGTTGCCTAAAAACGCCCGCATCAATCGACTCATCACGGCATCACGCTGACCGACGATTATTACTGGTTGAAGGATCAGGGCTATCCCAAGGTCGATGATGCCGATGTGCTCGCGTATCTCAAGGCGGAGAATGCCTATTTCGAAGCGCAGATGGCGCCGCACCAGCCGCTGGTCGAGGCAATTTTCCAGGAGATGAAAGGCCGGATCAAGGAGGATGATTCGTCGGTTCCGCAAAAGGATGGCAATTATATCTACTGGTCGAAATTCGACGAGGGCGCGCAGTATAAGAAGCATTATCGCAAAGCGGTGGCGGGCGGCCCCGACCAGCTGATCCTCGACGAGAACGTCCTCGCCAAGGGCAAGGATTATTTCCG
>JANONL010000006.1:0-2148 GCA_031420815.1 Sphingomonadales bacterium
TTTCATGGCTCGCAAGAAGATTGCGCTTATCGGCGCCGGTAACATCGGCGGCACGCTTGCCCACCTCGCAGCACTGAAAGGCCTTGGCGACATCGTGTTGTTCGACGTCGTCGAGGGCGTACCCCAGGGCAAGGCGCTCGACCTGTCGCAATGCGGCCCTGTCGAGGGCTTTGATGCCAAGATCACCGGCTCGAACGATTATGCCGATATTGCAGGCGCAGACGTCATCATCGTCACCGCCGGTATCGCGCGAAAGCCGGGGATGAGCCGTGACGATCTGCTCGGCATCAACCTGAAAGTGATGAAAGCGGTCGGCGAAGGCATTGCCGCCAACGCGCCGGGCGCGTTCGTGATCTGCATCACCAACCCCCTCGATGCGATGGTTTGGGCATTGCGCGAATTCTCGCAGCTGCCGCACCATATGGTCGTCGGCATGGCGGGCGTGCTCGATTCGTCGCGGTTCAGCCATTTCCTTGCCGAAGAATTCGACGTCTCGGTCAAGGATGTGACGTCGTTTGTCCTGGGCGGCCACGGCGACACGATGGTTCCGGTGATCGCTTACTCGACGGTGTCGGGCATTCCGGATCCCGACCTCATCAAAATGGGCCGTTCGACGCAGGAGCGCATCGACGCCATCGTCGCACGCACCCGCGCAGGCGGTGGCGAGATTGTCGCGCTCCTGAAAACCGGTTCAGCCTATTACGCCCCTGCAACCAGCGGCATCGCGATGGCGGAGGCCTATCTCTACGACCAGAAACGCGTCCTCCCCGCCGCGGTCAACCTGACCGGCCAATACGGCGTCGACAATCTCTACGTCGGCGTGCCGGTGGTGATCGGCGCAGGCGGCGTCGAGAAGATCGTCGAAATCGCACTCGATGACGAAGCCAAGGGCAACCTCGCGATCAGCGTCGATGCGGTGAAGGAACTGCTGGTGGCGTGTAAGGCGATTGAGCCGAGCCTTGCTTAAATTAGCTTCAGCATTGGCCGCCGCGTGCTTTCTGGCGCAGCTTTGCTATGCTGAAAGCGACCCCGCGCGCCTTGCTGCGATTGCCGAAGCAGGTGTGTCATGTGTGCTTTCTGCCGATAAAGGCGGCGCTAACGTTAAGCGCTTCACTAGTGATGGCGGATGGGTTGTAGCTGAAAACGGAAAAGAAGTTCGCCACAATAAGTTTCCGATCGTGGTGGCTTTGCCCGCAGACCCAGATGGCATATCTCGAATTTGCGAAGCTCGCGCAACGATGGCTTCCCAATCCGATCAAAAGGAAATGCTCAAAGCTCTTGAGGTCTTGCTTCGTCAAAAGCCGATCAATCAAACTGACAGTGTCATTTGGATGTTCGGCAAAGCGCCTAACGCTCGTGGCTTGCAATTTTTTCCTGATTATAAATCTGAACGGCCTGAAATCCGTTTCGTCGGCGCCGCATTCTAGGAGTTCCAATGTCAATTCTAGTCAACAAACACACCAAGGTCATCACGCAGGGTATGACCGGTGCCACCGGCACTTTTCATACCGAGCAGGCGCTGGCTTATGGCACGCAGATGGTCGCGGGCGTCACGCCGGGCAAGGGTGGCAGCACGCATATCGGTTTGCCGATGTTCAACACGGTGCTCGAAGCTAAGGAGACGACCGGTGCGGATGCGTCTGTCGTCTATGTGCCGCCGCCCTTTGCCGCCGATTCGATCCTTGAGGCCAGTGACGCCGAAATTCCGCTGATCGTTTGCATCACAGAAGGCATTCCGGTGCTCGACATGGTCAAGGTCAAGCGCGCGTTGTCGGGTTCGAAATCGCGGCTGATCGGGCCGAACTGCCCTGGCGTGCTGACGCCGGGTGAATGCAAGATCGGCATCATGCCGGGCAGCATTTTTTCCAAAGGCTCGGTCGGCGTTGTCTCGCGTTCGGGCACGCTCACCTATGAAGCGGTGTTCCAGACCACCGCCGAAGGCCTCGGTCAGACCACAGCGGTCGGCATCGGCGGCGACCCGGTCAACGGCACCAACTTCATCGACATGCTCGAGCTGTTCCTAGGCGATGACGAAACCAAGTCGATCATCATGATCGGCGAAATCGGCGGCAGCGCCGAAGAAGAAGCCGCACAGTTCCTGATCGACGAAGCCAAGAAAGGCCGCAAGAAACCGATGGCCGGTTTCAT
>JANONL010000007.1:0-2444 GCA_031420815.1 Sphingomonadales bacterium
GAAGACCAGTTTGTGAACCGCTTTGCCGGGCTGATCCGCATGCTGCCGGTGGTCCCGGTGATCGGCGCAGAAACCAAATTCCAGCCGGTGTTTGTCGGCGACGTGGCCAAGGCGGTGGTGGCCGCATTGGCGCGTGCCGCGACTACCGAAGGCGGCGAGACGCTTGAGCTTGGCGGGCCGGATATCCTGACGATGATCGAACTGAACCGCTGGATTGCAAAGGCGATCGGCCATGACCGGACATTCCTGCCGGTCCCCGGTTTTGCCGCCGAATTGCTGGCGAAATCCACCGGCTGGTTGCCCGGCGCGCCGATCACGCTCGACCAGTTCAAGATGTTGGGCAGCGACAATGTGGTGACCGGCACCGACGGGCTGGCGACGCTGGGCATCGTGCCAACGCCGCTGGATGTGGTTGCGGAAGACTGGCTCGACATTTACCGCAAACATGGGCGGTTTGGGGCGCGTGCTTAAATGACCGTTTCATTAACATTGCAAACAAGCACGTTGTCACCCCCGACCTGATCGGGGGTCCATGATCTGACCTGTAAGTTTAAGCCTTGATATCAGGCCATGGATCCCCGCTTTCGCGAGGATGACACATTAGGAGGATTTTCCGAAAATGCATGAAATTTGGGTTGCGATCATCCTCGGCATTGTCGAGGGGTTGACCGAGTTTTTGCCAGTGTCATCCACCGGGCATTTGATATTGGCGACCGAGCTGTTGGGCTATGACGCGGGACGCTGGGCGGTATTCAACATCGCGATCCAGCCGGGGGCGATACTGGCGGTGGTGGTGCTGTATTGGCGGACCTTTGTCGATGTGGTGAAGGGGCTGTTCACGTGGGAGGCCGGTGCGGTCGCCTTTGTCCGCAACCTGTTGCTGGCGTTTTTTCCGGCGGTTGTGCTGGGGCTGGCGTTCGGCGATGTGATCGAGATGATGCTGGAGAACGCGGTTATCGTGGCGTGGGCGCTGATAATCGGCGGTTTTGCGATACTGGTGGTCGAGAAATATGCCAAACCGCAGGAAAGCGGTGGGGTGGCTGCCTTGTCGGTGCGCACATCCGCGCTGATCGGGTTGGTACAATGCCTCGCGATGATCCCGGGGGTCAGCCGGTCGGGCGCCACCATATTGGGAGCGATGTCGCTTGGCGTTGACCGCAAAACAGCGGCCGAATTCAGCTTTTTCCTGGCGATGCCGACGCTGACCGGGGCGACGGCGCTGCAACTGTTCAAGCACCGCGATGCGGTCAGCGCTGACGATATGGGGCTGATTGCCGTGGGTTTTGCGGTTTCCTTCGTGGTCGCATGGATCGTCATCAAGGCGTTTTTGGCGGTGATCACCCGCTATGGCTTCGGCCCGTTCGCGTGGTACCGAATTATCGCAGGCGTCGCGGCGCTGATCTGGCAGGCGCAAAGATAGGGCCGAACCGGCAGCAGTTTATTGAAATAATATTGCGCAAATAGGAAATTACCTTAGAATTACCAAATAATAGGTAATAAATACTGTCCTATTTATATGCTTTGCGCGTGACTTTCGCAAACATCCGCAATATGGCGTCGGCATTCGAACGGAGAATCGCGTCGTGGCCAAAGACCCAATGCTCAAATTTGTCGGCACCCCCCAGGCCTTCCCGACGAAGCGCAAGGCGGATCTGCGCGCCGAGGACTTTGCCGAGATCGCGAGCCGCTACGCGCCCGCCAAAGCCGCCGAGCAGGCATCGCGCTGTTCACAGTGCGGCGTGCCGTATTGTTCGGTGCATTGTCCACTCGGCAACCACATTCCCGACTGGCTGCGACTTACAGCGGAAGGCCGGCTGCGCGAGGCGTATGAACTATCCAATCTGACCAGCACAATGCCCGAAATTTGTGGCCGCATCTGCCCGCAAGACCGCCTGTGCGAAGGCAATTGCGTCATCGAATTTTCCGGCCACGAGGCCGTCACCATTGGCTCGGTTGAAAAATACATCACCGATACCGCATGGGAAGAAGGCTGGGTCGAGCCGGTCGCAGTCGGTCCCGCACGCGGCCAGTCGGTGGGCATTGTCGGTGCTGGCCCGGGCGGCCTGACCACGGCGGAATATCTGCGCGTCGCGGGCTACGACGTCCATGTCTATGACCGTTATGACCGCATGGGCGGACTTCTGACCTATGGCATCCCCGGCTTCAAGCTGGAGAAGGACGTGGTCATGCGGCGGGTCGAAAGGTTGCGCGACGCGGGCATTCATTTCCACGCCAATTTCGAAGTAGGCCGCGATGCCAGCCTCGATGACCTGCGCGCCAAACATGATGCAGTGTTGATTGCCACCGGCGTATACAAAGCGCGCGATATCAAGACACCGGGGGTCGGCCTGAGCGGCATTGTCGCAGCGCTCGACTATCTGACCGCCTCCAACCGCAAGGGTTTTGGCGACGCCGTTGCGGCTTTCGACAACGGTTCGCTTGAT
>JANONL010000008.1:0-2532 GCA_031420815.1 Sphingomonadales bacterium
GAGGTTCTCGATGATTTCGAACATGCCGGCATCGGCTGGCTTTGGGCGACCGACTCCGAAGCGCGGCTGATCTACATCTCCGAAAACGCGGCGGAAAAGCTGGAGCGACCGATCGAAGAGCTGCTCGCCCAGCCGCTGATAAAATTATTCGAAACCGACGCCGAAAACCCCGGCGAAAGATCCGACCGTCCGCTCAATTTCCAGCTGACGGCGCGTAACAAGATTATCGATCTGACCGTGCGCTTCACCGATGCAAAGTCGCAAAATGACGGGCGTCAGGCTTGGTGGTCGATATCAGGGCATCCCAAATTCGACAAATCCGGCAATTTTCAGGGCTATCGCGGCAGCGCCAAGGACATCACCGTCGAATATGAGCGCAAGCTCGTCGATTCGCGGCTCGCCGAATATGACTCGCTGACCGGCCTCGCCAATCGCCACCGGATGGACCGACGGCTCGACAGCATTCTCGCCTCCTACAAATCGGCCAAGCGCAGCTGCACGTTGATGATGCTCGACCTCGACCGGTTCAAGCACGTCAACGATACGTTGGGCCATCCGGCAGGTGACGAGTTGCTGCGGCAGGTTGCCCGGCGGCTGGAACGCGTGGTCGGCGCACGTGGGGAAATCGGGCGGCTCGGCGGTGACGAGTTCCAGGTGATATTGCCCGATCTCGATGACCGCGGAAAGCTCGGCGAACTGGCGAGCAAGATCATCCAGATACTGTCGCAACCCTACACCATCGACGACAAGCGCGCGACCATCGGCACCTCGATCGGTGTCGCGATTGCGCCGTATGACGGCATCGAAAAACATGACCTTGTCCACAATTCTGACCTTGCGCTCTATGCTGCCAAGAACGGTGGCCGTGGCCAGTTCCGTTTCTATTCCGCCGACCTGAAGGACGAGGCCGAGGAACGCCGCGTGCTCGAAGAGGGCCTGCGCGATGCGCTACAGGGCGAAAAACTGGAGCTCCATTATCAGCCCGTGGTGCGCACCGCCGACCATATGGTGGTCACATTCGAAGCGTTGATGCGCTGGGAACATCCCGAACGCGGCACCATCGCCCCCGATGTATTCGTGCCGATTGCCGAGGAATCCGACCTGATCAACCAGCTCGGCGCATGGGCGCTGGGCCGCGCCTGCAAGGACGCGATGGCGTGGCCGAAATCGGTGCGTGTCGCGGTCAACGTGTCCGCCGCGCAATTTGCCCATTCCGACCTGATCGCCATTGTCACCGAGGCACTCGAAACCTCAGGGCTTGAGGCTGACCGGCTCGAACTCGAACTCACCGAGAGCGTGTTTATGGGCGACGGCGAGACCATCGACGACATCTTCCGTGCGCTCAAGGACCTCGGCGTCCGCTTGGCGCTCGACGATTTTGGCACCGGCTATTCCTCGCTCAGTTACCTGCGATCCGCCCCGTTCGACAAAATAAAGGTCGACCGCAGCTTTGTCGACGACTGCACCCAAAAGGACCATAACAGCGCCAAGATTATCGCCGCGATCATCGGCCTGTCCGATGCTTTGGGTATGGAGACCACGGTCGAAGGCGTCGAAGCATTCGACCAGCTCGACGTCGTTGTTTCCAAAGGCGCGCGCTACATTCAGGGCTGGATTTATTCCAAGGCACTGACCCAGGAAACCGTCGTCGAACATATGGCATCGGGCGAGTTCCGTATCGAGCCCGACGGCCCCGAACGCCACCGCCCCGAACGCCGATCTGTGTTCCGCCGCGTCGGCGTGATCCATGACGACCACCGCTATGACGCGCTGATGCGCAACCTGTCGAAGACCGGCGCGTTGATCGACGGCCTGCTCGGCGTTCCCGAAGGCACCGGGCTGGTGCTCGATCTGTCGGGCGGGCAGCTCGTCGTCTGCACTGTCACCCGCGCCGACGACGCGATGATCGCGGTCGAATTCGAAACCCCGTTGGTCAGCGACGGCGCGGGCGGGCTATGCACCCGCCACCGCGTCTCGCCATACGCGCTCGCCGCCGCCGGTATGCAGCTGGAGGCTTTGCCGCGCGGCAGTTATCCGGTCGCGGTCAACGACGGCCCGAAAAACAAACCGCAATTCATGCAGGTTGCGGTCAGCAAATCGCACGGCGGCGCGGAGTTCGAGGACTAAGCGCGCAGTGCCAAAGGCGATGTGTTCCCCAGCCAAGGCTGGGGTCAAGACCTGATCAGACGTTTTAGTTTGCGCTGGACCCCGGCGTTCGCCGGCGAACACACATTAAGGCCAACGCGGCTATCCGCCCCTGACCAACCCGTCGCCACCCGTTTGGACATCGTTCAGGTCGACCACACCCAGTAACTGCAACTCTTGCAACGACTGCGGCGGCCAGTTCGGCGGTAGCGTCTGGTGGCAGCACATGCAGTTCTCGCCCTTCGCCGCCATATCCTGCAACCGCCTGCGCAGATTGCCGATCGCCTCATCATATTTGCGCTTCTCGACCGCCGGATCGGGGCCGAGCGCCTTGCCGCCATATGGTGAAAACCCGATATGCTGGTTCCATTCGGCGCGCGTCAATAT
>JANONL010000009.1:0-2946 GCA_031420815.1 Sphingomonadales bacterium
CTGAAATCCACCTCCACCAAAGCTGGAAAACGCCGCTCCTCGCCGAGTTCCAGTCGGACTATATGGCCGCGCTCAAAGCCTTTCTCACCTCGGAAAAAGCCGCAGGCAAAATCATTTACCCCAAGGGCAGCGAATGGTTCCGCGCGCTCGACCTGACGCCGCTTGATACCGTCCGCGTGGTCATCCTCGGCCAAGATCCCTACCACGGCCCGGCGCAGGCGCACGGCCTGTGTTTCAGCGTCAAACCCGGCGTCCGTCCGCCGCCAAGCCTGCTCAACATCTTCAAGGAACTGGAGAGCGACCTTGGCCTGCCCCGCCCGCGCCACGGCTTTCTCGAAAGCTGGGCCAGCCAAGGCGTGCTCCTGCTCAACAGCGTGCTGACGGTGGCGGCCGCACAGGCCGCATCGCATAGCAAAAAAGGGTGGGAACGCTTCACCGATGCGGTCATCGCGCTGGTCAATGACAAACCCCAACCGGTCGTCTTCATGCTCTGGGGCGCGTATGCGCAAAAGAAGGCGGCGTTTGTCGACCAGTCGCGCCATCTGGTGTTAAAGGCCGCGCATCCCTCGCCACTGTCGGCGCATAACGGCTTTCTGGGGTGCAGGCATTTTTCCGCCGCGAACACGTTTCTGGAAAGCAAGGGCCTTGCGCCGATCGATTGGTCTCTGCCAGAAACGCCTGCATGAAGCACCTCATCCGCGAGCCCCTCGTCCATTTCCTGATTGCGGGCGCGGCGTTGTTTGCGTTTGGCGGATATTACGGCGGCGGCGATGTCAGTGACCGTCAGATTACGCTGGACGAGGCACACCTTACCCGCCTCGCCGACCAGTGGCAGCAAACATGGCACCGCCCGCCAAGCGCGCCAGAACTGGACGGCCTGATCCGCGATTATATCAAGGAAGAAATTTACTACCGTGAGGGCGTCCGCATGGGTCTTGACACCGACGACCCCGTCATCCGCCGCCGCCTGCGCACCAAGATGGAGTTTCTGGCGACTGCGGAGGTTGAAAATGCTGCGCCCACCGACGCCGGGCTGACGCGGTATTACACCGCGCACAAGGCGCGTTATGCCACCGATCCGGCCTATGATTTTGACCAACAATATTATGGCGAGAGCAAAACCGCCGCACGCGCCGCCGTCACCGCATTGAACGCGGGCAAGACCTCACCCGCGCCCGAGATCGACCTGCCGCCCGCGATGGAACGCACGTCCGCCACCGCCATCGCACGGCAATTCGGCGACGGCTTTGCGCAAAGCCTGCGCACGCTCCCGACCGGCAAATGGTCAGGGCCGGTGCAGTCGGGCTATGGCTGGCACGCCGTCCGCGTGCGCCGCGCCACCACGTCCGCCACGCCGCCGCTCGCCGAAATTGTCCGCCAAGTCAGCAACGACTGGCGCGCCGAAACCAGGGCAAAGCGAGAAGCCGCCGCCTATCAGGCGCTGCTCGACGGCTACACCATCCGTATTGCCAGGCCGTGATCTTCATGTGGCAGGCACGCACCCCCAATCCCTGTTCGTGTCGAGCTCGGTTGAGACACCGGGACATCCGCCCCCGTTCGGATCGAGCCCAGTCGAGATGCCCAACCGACTCGCACTACCTCAATGTAACTCGACCGAGCTCGACACGAACGGGCATGTCAATGGCTGTTTTGATTTTCTCGGGGCTAATCGCCCTCCTCCCCGCCCCCGCCCGCGCCGACGATATGCGCCCCGGCTATCTTGAGGTTCGCGAGCTCCCCGCCAACCGCTATGCGATCAACTGGAAGGCCCCGGCCAAAGTCGGCAAAGTCGTGCCCACCTTCCCCGCCGATTGCACAGCCACCAGCGAGCCGGTGCGCCGTTTCGAATCCGCCGCCTTGCTCGCCCGGTGGGACATCGCCTGCACGCGCAGTCTGGCGGGTCGGCGCGTAACGCTCGCGGGCCTCGAAAGCACGCCCGGCGACGCCTTGCTGCGTTACCAGTCGCTGTCGGGCGAGGTGCAGGCCGCGCGCCTGACCCCGGCCAGCCCCGCCGCGACCATCGCCGTAAAGCCTGCACGTACGCAGGTTGCGCGCACCTATTTCGTCACCGGGGTCGAACATATCCTGATGGGCTATGACCATCTGCTGTTCGTGCTCAGCCTCGTGCTGCTGCTCAACGGCGCATGGCGCGTCGCCGCCACCGTCACCGCGTTCACCATCGCGCATTCGCTGACGTTGGTCGCAACCACGCTGGGCCTGATCAGCCTGCCGCGCGCTCCGGTCGAGGCGGCAATCGCGCTCTCCATCGTTTTCCTCGCCGTCGAAATCGTCAAACGAGACCCCGAACGGCCGAGGCTGTCCGAACGCATCCCTTGGCTCATCGCCTTCCTATTCGGCCTGCTCCACGGCTTCGGCTTTGCCGGCGCACTCGCCGAAATCGGCCTGCCAACAGGCGAAGTTCCGACCGCATTGTTGACCTTCAACCTGGGCGTAGAGGCGGGGCAGTTGATGATTGTGGGGGCAGCGATGGCGGTGTTGACAGCATTGCGCACGGTAAGGTTAGAATGGCTAAAACCTGCACAGACCGTCAGCGCTTATGCGATAGGCAGCGTGGCGGCGATGTGGTTGATCGAGCGGGTATTGGGTTAGGACAATCCCTTTTTCTGGCAGTCCCAAAGCGCAGGCTTTGGTTTTCATCGAAACAACTGAGGAATGGCAGAGGTGGGACAGAAACAAAGTGCATGACGCCGTCAAATCAAGCCGCTAGCAAGTTTGAATGCCCGACACGCCAATAACAGCAGCGCTGAAAACTTACGCCAAAAGAATTCGGGATTTACTGCGGGCCAATGCCAACACGCCCGAAACGGGTCTTGCCCCGGCGTTTCAACAACTCGTCACCGAACTGCTGCCATTATTGCCATTGGCGCCTGTGCTTACCGTCTCGCCAGAATATAATAATCCCGGCGTCGGGCGACCGGACATCGC
>JANONL010000010.1:0-10033 GCA_031420815.1 Sphingomonadales bacterium
TCGCGCGCCAAAGTCGTGTTTGTAAAATTCGGGTTAGCGGAAACAGGTTGGACCGCGACTGAGCGCCAATCTGCACCCAATTCTCCCGCAACTATCTGTGCCAGTGCGGTAAAAACGCCCTGTCCCTGCTCGCTTTGCGGAATGGCGACGATAACCTTTCCGTCCTCGGCAATTTTCAGCCAAGGCCCGAACAAATGTTCGCCCGTTGCCGCGATCAGATTCGGCTGGTATCGCCGCGGCCACAGTCCCCAAGCAACCAAAAGACCAACGCCAACACCGCCACCGACCAGCAGTTTCCGGCGCGTAATGCCAGTGGCTTCGTCTTCCATTTGGATCATGGCGGTGGCGCTTTTTGGTTGTCGATCCACGCTGTCACACGGCGGGCAATCGTGGCGTACGCATCCGATACCGGGCCGTCGCCCAGAGCTGGCGGTTCGCCCGCGTCACTCGCGCGGCGTATTTCGATATCAAGCGGAATACGGCCCAAAAACGGAATTCCCAATTCTGCAGCAGCAGCCTCCGCTCCGCCATTGCCAAACGGATTGCTCATCTCGCCACAATTCGGACAAATGTAACCCGCCATATTTTCGACCAATCCGATGATCGGCACTTTCGCAGTATCGAAAAAGCTTATCGCGCGCGCGGCGTCGATCAGAGCCAGGTCTTGCGGTGTTGAAATTATCACTGCGCCCACCGGTTTATGCTTTTGAATCATCGACAGCTGGATGTCTCCGGTTCCGGGTGGCAAATCGACGATGATCTCGCGGGCGTCCGCCCAATGGGCATCGATCAATTGCGACAATGCGTTGCCAGCCATCGGTCCGCGCCACGCGATCGCTTGGCCAGGCTTTACCAGTTGGCCCATTGAAAGAAACGGAACGCCGCCAGCGCCCTTAACAGGAATCATTTTATTATCTGCGGCTTCGGGCTTGCTTCCCTCCATACCCAGCAAGCGCGGCTGTGATGGACCGTAGATATCGGCATCGATCAGTCCGACTGCGCGTCCTGCGCGTGCCATCGCCACCGCCAAATTGGCGGAAAGCGTAGATTTTCCAACCCCGCCCTTGCCACTGGCAACCGCGATCAATTGAGGCGCAATGCGTTCGGCAGTTAGCATCACGCGCACCGACAGCGCACCCGCGTCGGTCAAGGCCGCGCGGACCTCTGCCTCAATCGCCTCGCGGTCGGCGATTGTCATGCCAGACACGTCGAGCATCAGCGAAACCGCGCCATCACTAACCTTCAGCCCGCTAGCCCGGCTACCGGCAACGCCTGCCAAGACATCCAAAAACGCATCATTATCGGCCATGCACGCCCGAATAGAATCAGAATTGCTGGATTGACACTGTTTTTCTGAAAAACCGTTCCTATAAAGACCATATGAGAAAAAAAATCGATGATCAGGGACGCGCAGAATTGGCGATAGAGGGCAAAGGCCCTTGGGACACGTCAGATTCTGGCGCCAGTGGTCCCAGCGGCAAAAAGCCCCGCAGTAAAGCCGATGAGCCGGAAGCCCCTTACAGCGAGCCTAAATCCGGACCACGGAGTCCTTGGGAGCCAACGCCTGGAAACGAACCGCAAGGCGGGCGCCAACGCGGCCCGTCGCTGGAAGATCTGCTGCGCCGCGCTGGGGGCGGTGGCGGCAAAGGCGGCGGCTTCAGTGGTTTACCGCAACGCTCAAATGGCAAAAGCTGGTGGCCGATTATTGTCGTTGGCTTCGTCGCATTATGGCTGGTGTGGACCAGCGTGCACCGGCTCGGGCCGGAGCAAGAAGGCGTAATCACGTTTCTCGGCAAATATTCGCGAACGATTGGACCGGGTATTTCGTTCACGCTGCCCGCACCGATCGAGCGCATTCAGAAGGTTGATACCAAGCAAATTCAAACTACTTCCGTCGGATCACCCAAAGCCAGCAGCGAGAATTTGGTGCTTACGAAAGATCAAAGCATCATCGACATGGCTTATGACGTTCGCTGGTCGATCAAGAGTCCCGAACTGTATCTGTTCCAGCTCGAAAGCGCCGACGCGACGGTCAAAGAGGTTGCCGAGAGCGCAATGCGCGCGGCAGTAGCCAATTTCGACCTGACCCAAGCCATTGGTCCGGGTCGCGGGGCCATTGAGGCTGAAGTGCGTAAGCGGATGCAACAGGTACTCGACGAATACCGTGCCGGTGTTTTGGTACAGAGTATTTCGATCCGCCAGTCGGACCCGCCCGCCGAAGTCAACGACGCGTTCCGTGAAGTGAACGCAGCCAAACAACGACGCGAAAGCTATAAGAACGACGCGCGCGCTTATGCAAGTCGGGTAACCGAGCTAGCCATCGGCGAAACCGCTGAATTCGACAAAATTTATGTGCAATACCGCGAGGCACCGGAGGTCACCAAAAGGCGGCTATATTATGAAACCATGGAACAAGTATTGGGTAAAGTGGATAAAACCATTGTCGAAAGTGGCAATGTGACGCCTTACCTTCCATTGCCAGAATTCCAAAAAAGGGCGGCGAGCAAAAATGAAGCTGTGACTGTGACAGGGAAAAAACAATGACCCGGACATTCACCCAAAACCCGGTCTATATGGGCCTCGCCGCGCTAGCCGCCGTCGTGTTGCTGAGCATGTCGGTGTCGATTGTGCCCGAAACACAGCAAGCCATTATCAGCAGCTATGGCAAGGTTGATCGTATAGTTAACCCCTACCGCGCAAACGAGCAATTCGGAGCAACGCGTGCCGGCCTGACGTTCCGGATCCCGTTTGTCGAGCAAATCCAAATCATCGACAAGCGGGTGCTAAGCGTGGAAATGGAGCAGCAGGAAGTGTTGTCCACCGATCAGTTGCGCCTACAAGTCGACGCATTTGCAAGGTTCCGGATTACCAAACCTGCGAAAATGTATCGGACAATTCGCACCGAAGACAGGTTGCGTGACCAGTTACGGACGATATTGGGATCGGCACTGCGAAACGAGCTTGGCAAGCGTACGTTTGAAGCCTTGTTAAGCGCGGAGCGCGGGCAGGTCATGGACAATATCCAAACCGCGCTCAACCGCGAGGCCCGAAAATATGGTGCCGAAGTCATCGACGTCCGGATCAAACGCGCCGATTTGCCCGCCGCTACGTTGCAATCCGCTTATAACCAAATGCGCAGCGCACGAAATCAGGAAGCAATTGCGATCGATGCCGAGGGCCAAAAGCTAGCGCAAATCATCCGCGCCGATGCCGAAGCAGAGGCTGCGCGCATATACGCAATCAGCTACGGTAAAGACCCGGATTTCTATGACTTCTACCGCGCCATGCAATCCTATCGCCAGACGTTCCAGAATGGTGAGGGGTCAACTAACGTCGTATTGTCCTCGGACAATGATTATTTGACCAGGTTCCGTAACGGTCGTTAGTCGAAGTGCGAACAACATTGCGGAGTGATAGGGTTTCCATTCAATCGGCGTTAAGCTTTGCGACGCCATCGAATGCCAGATTATGGGGCGTTATGCCCGTTTGAATACGATGAGAGGAATGAAATCCGTGCGCTACGCATATGCAGTTACTACCGCTCTCCTGATCACCGGCAGCACACTCGCGCTGGTCAACGGCAACCCGGTTACGGCACAGACTGGCTTACCTGTTTCGGCCCAGGTCAATCTCGCGCCAGCGGGTGCCCCGTCAAGTTTTGCTGACTTGGCCGCGCAATTACAGCCTGCTGTGGTCAATATTGCGACTAAACAAAAGGTTGAGGTCGTTGCGGGTGTCAATCCGTTCACCGGCGAACGGGTTACGCAAAAGCAGGATCAGGCCAGCGGCGGGTCGGGCTTTTTGATTTCGTCCGATGGTTATATTGTCACTAACAACCATGTTGTAGCAGGCGGCCCTGCAGGAGAGGCAGTTGATACCGTCACCGTCACGCTGTTTGACGGGAAGGAATATAAGGCTGACATAATCGGTCGAGATCCATCATCTGACGTCGCCCTGCTCAAAATTAAAGCGACCGGCTTGCCTTTTGTCGCGATGGCGGATTCCAAGAAAAGCCGCGTCGGTGACTGGGTAATCGCGATCGGCAACCCGCTAGGTCTCGGCAACACGGTTACTGCGGGCATCATTTCGGCGTTGCAGCGCAATATTGGTACAGGCGGTGCCTATGACCGTTTCATTCAGACCGATACGGCAATCAATCCGGGCAACTCCGGCGGACCCCTGTTTAATCTCAAAGGCGAAGTCATTGGGATCAACAACCGCCTGATTTCACCGGTTGGTGCCAATATTGGTGTGGGCTTTGCCATTCCCGCCGATGAGGCGATTCCCGTGGTCGAGTCGCTTAAAAAGGGTGTCCGTGTTGAGCGCGGTTATTTGGGCATCAGCATTGCACCGGTCGGTGAGGATCTGGCCGATGCGCTTGGTCTCGAAAAGAATCGCGGCGAATTCGTTAACCGGGTGGTTGCCGGTGAAGGCGGCGATAAAGCCGGTCTGAAAGAGGGCGATATCGTCCTCAAGGTCAATGGGCGCGATGTTTCTCCCGAAGCCACGCTGTCCTACATCGTTGCCAATGTGAAGCCCGGCACCAAAATCCCGCTCGACATTTTGCGCGAGGGCAAGCCGATGCGGCTGACGGCAACGGTTGGCACGCGCCCAACCGAAGAGAAGCTGGCACAGAGCAACTTCAATCCAGAGGAAGACAAAGACTTCAAAGGCGATACCGACACCGCCGATGCCAAGGTGATCCGTGATGCGCTCGGCCTAAGCGTCATCCCGCTCGATACCGAAATTGCCCGTCAGTTGGGCATGGGTGCGGACATCAAGGGAGTGGTAATCGACGTTCCCGGTCGCGGCACAGGTGCGCAAGCAGGGTTGAAGCGCGGCGACGTCATTGTTTCGGCAACCTATAAGCCGCTCAGCACGCCCGAGGCGCTGTCCGCCGCTGTCCGGGAAGCCAAGGCAGCCGGTCGCAGCGCATTGCTGCTCGGCATCAAGCGTCGCGGCGCGCCGACGCAATATGCGACGGTCAAACTGGACTAAATAACAATACGCGGCGGGGTTAGCGCCCCGCCGTTTTCTCGACACCGCGCATCACCCGCAGGATGTTGCCCTGCGCGATCTTGGTCAAGTCGGCCTTTGAATAGCCGCGCCTAACCAGTTCTGCAAAAAACGCAGGATATGTCGATACGTCCTCAAGGCCGTCGACCACCGTCGGAATGCCGCCAAAGTCACCGCCGATACCGATATGGTCGATACCTGCAACCTTGCGGATATGGTCAACCATGTCGGCGGCCTGCACAAGCGTGGCAAGTGGTCGCGGATTGGCCGCGAGCCAGGTCTCGTTCGCGGCCTTTTCTCCAGCAGGATTGCCGCTGTTCGTGGCCTTGGACCGAGCTTCTTGTGCGGCCTTGTCGGCCTCCCACCTGCGCAACACCGGTGAGAGATAACCGGGTACGAACGTCACCATTACTATACCGCCATTGGTCGGCAGCCGTTTCAGGACAGCATCCGACACATTGCGCGGGTGATCGAGCAATGCGCGGGCATTTGAGTGGGTAAACACCACCGGTGCCTTGGTTACGTCAAGCACGTCGTTCATCGTGGTTTCGGCAACATGGCTCAGATCGACGATCATGCCGAGCCGGTTCATTTCGCCGATCACCTCGATGCCAAATGGTGTCAGCCCGTCATGTTTTGGCGCGTCGGTCGCGCTGTCGGCCCAATCGGTGGTCAGGAAGTGCGTGATGGTCATATAGCGCGCACCAGCGCGATACATCTGCCGCAGCACGCCGAGCGAATTGGCAATCGAATGTCCGCCCTCCATGCCGATCAGTGAGGCAATCTTGCCCTTCTTCATCGCCGCCTCAACCTCGGTCGATGTCCGCGCCATCTGGAATGTTTCGGGGTAGCGCGCGACCATGCGTTCAACCGTGTCGATCTGTTCCAGAACGGTCACCACCGCCTCATGCTTGGGCAACGCCGCATCAACCCATACCGACCAGAACTGCCCGCCGACATGGCCTTCGCGCAATTTTGGAATGGTGGTGTGCGTTTTGGCCACCACTTCGGGGGGCAAATTCATCAGGTCGAATTTGGAAAAATCATTACCGAAGATTTCGCGGATTTGTTCAGGTGTGTCGTTATGCCCGTCGATGATAGGCGTCTTGGCCAGCACCTCTATGGCGGTCTGTTCCGGGGTCGCAGCATAAACAGGTAGGGCCGATGCGGCCATTAAAGTGACATAAGTGACGCCTATTCGTATCATTTTCACGAAACTTCCCGCCGGATGAAAGGAGCGGGACGGCGAGCGGGGGTTTGCAATCATCATCGGCCAAGGCTAGCGCGGTTGATATGGTGTAGGAAAGCAGTTTCGAATGTTTTTGCGAACTTTGACCGATGTCAAAGCATCCGCGCACCAATCAGCATAGTCTGCTCTCAATTCAACGGAGTCAGACAATGAGCATTCATTACGCGCCCGAGACCTTCGCCAAGATTGCCATCAGGCATGACACCCCGGTACGAAGGGCCAATGCTGACCGCGGCTTTGAACTGCCAAAGGCGTTGTATGTTGTGACGGTCGGTAGCTATCTTGCCTTTCTGGCGGTGATGATGGCAACATTTCGCGATGCACAGGTCGGTCTGGTGATGGCCATTTGTGTGATCTACATCGCCATGGCCTTCGGCGTGCCTGCGTTGTGGAACCATATAGGGCCAGCACACCCGTCCAACACGCTGAGCTGGAGCACATTTAGCAAAATGGGCATACAGACCTATACAGGAAAGATTACGGCTCGGGACGCAACGGTCCAAGTTCTGATCTTGCCGGTTCTCATTTTGATGTGGGGGCTAGGGATAGCGTTGATCGTGGCGGCAGTCTGAGAGCGGAATTCGATAGGATCGCGCGATGAGGATAACCCGCTCCTGCAATCCTCATGACACTCTACGCCACCAGCGTCTCCAAAGCGGGCGCGTCGCGGATTTCAATTCCGCGCGCGCCTTTGCGCTCAATTAGTCCGGTTTTTTCCAGCTTCGACAGCTGTCGGCTCACTGTCTCGATAGTCAGGCCCAAAAGCCCCGCTATGTCGCCGCGTGTCAGGGGCAGATCAAATTTGGCCGCTGGATGGCAAGGTGAATCGCTCGCCGCGTTCGCGAACGCCATGATAAGCCCTGCAACTTGCGCCTTTGCCGAGCGCCTGCCCATCAAATCTATAAGCCGGCGTGTTTCGAAAAGATCGGCTGCCGAGCGACGCAACAAAGCGGTTGCAAGCGCCGGAAATCGGGTCAGTGCATTTTCATAATCATTGCGTGAGAAAACGCACAATCGACTGTCTGCCAATGCGACGACATCATGATTTGCAACCGGCGCAAACATTTCCCCGACAAAACCAGCCGGATGGATCAGCGACAATATCCGTTCAGTCCCTTCGCTGTCATAGCTCGTAATTTTCAGCGCGCCCGATATCAGCGTGGCACACGCGATATTGTCGTCGCCCGCTGCCATCACGGTGTCGCCGCGCTTCACATCGCGATGCCTTCCGATCCGCGCCAGTTGCGCCCGTTCATCGCCACTCAAAGCCGAGCAAGCAGCACGGTCACGAACAGGGCAGGTTTCGCAGGCCAGCGGCGATGCCATTATGGCACCAAAACCGTATCGACCGCCTCCGCCGCCATTTCGGGATAATCCAGCGTATAATGCAACCCCCGGCTTTCGTGCCGGGACAGCGCGGAACGGATAATCAGATCGGCAACCTCGACCAGATTGCGCAACTCTACCAAATCGGGCGTAACCCGGAAATGGCGGTAATACTCTGCGACTTCGTTGCGCAGCAGGTCGATGCGGTGTTTGGCGCGTTCCAGGCGTTTGGTAGTGCGGACAATACCGACGAAATTCCACATGAAGTTGCGAATTTCCCGCCAGCACTGTGCTATCACCACTTCCTCGTCGCTGTCCGTGACGCGGCTTTCGTCCCATGGCACGATGGCTGGGGCAGGTATCAAGCTGTCCCAGTTTGCCTCGATATGGCGTGCACAGGCGTCACCGAAGACGAAACACTCCAGCAGCGAGTTGGAGGCCAAACGGTTGGCACCGTGTAGGCCGGACTGGGTAACTTCGCCCGCAGCATAGAGCCCTGGCGCGTCGGTGCGTCCATCGAGATCAACCAGCACGCCGCCACATGTATAATGCTGCGCTGGCACCACAGGAATGGGCTCCTTGGTAATGTCGATGCCGAGTCCGATCAGCTTTTCGTAAATGTTGGGAAAATGTTCCTTCACGAATTCCGCCGGTTGGTGGCTGATATCGAGATGGACATAATCGAGGCCGTCGCGCTTGATTTCAGCGTCATTCGCGCGCGCCACGATGTCGCGGGGGGCAAGTTCGGCACGCGGGTCGTAATCTGGCATATAACGATGCCCGGTTTTCGGATTTTTCAGGATACCTCCCTCACCGCGCACCGCCTCGGTAATCAGGAAGTTTTTGACCTCAAGATTATACAGGCACGTCGGGTGAAACTGCATGAATTCCATGTTAGACACCCGGCATCCGGCGCGCCACGCCATTGCAATACCGTCGCCGGTCGCCCCGCGCGGCGCGGTCGAATACAGATAAGTTCGCCCCGCTCCGCCAGTTGCAAGGATTGTCGCCCGCGCCGTATACGCCTCGACCTTGCCCGTCCGCCGGTTGAGCGCATACACGCCGTGGACACGGCCAGAGGTTGAAAACCGCTCCTGATGCCGCCCCATGATAAGATCGATAGCGACCATGTCGGGGACAAGCGTGATATTGGGATTGGCTTTTGCCGCCGTCTCCAACGCCTGCTGCACCGCCCAGCCGGTGGCGTCGTTGACGTGCACGATACGCCTGTGACTATGTCCGCCCTCGCGGGTCAGATGCCATTGTTCCTCGTCGCCCGGATTGAACGGCACGCCCAAAGCCGCAAGCCGTTCTATCGCCTCTGGCGCGTTCTCGATGACGAACTCGACCGTGGCGCGGTTGTTAAGGCCAGCACCCGCGACCATCGTATCTTCGATATGACTCTCAAACGTATCGCCAGGTTCGAGCACCGCCGCAATCCCGCCCTGCGCCCAAGCGGTCGCGCCGTCGGACAGCGACCCTTTGGCGAGAACCACCACCTTTTTGGTCGTTGCCAGCTGCAACGCGGCGGTCAGTCCGGCAGCGCCCGAACCGATGATAAGGACATCAGCGTTCATTTCATTGGTTACTCGTTAACCGCAGGAAAACATCTTCCAGATCGGCCTCTTTCGTGGTCACATCGACAATACCCAGGCCCAATCCCTGCATTGCGGACAGCACTTCACCGGCGTTCATCCGGTCTTTGTTATACGTAATTTCGACTACGCGATCAGCAATCAGTTCGACCTTTTCAAATGCGGCATGCGCTGGCGCCTCGGCAACATCGCGGTCGAGTGTCAACACCACCGCCTTCTCGCGCGCCATGCCGACGAGTTCTTTGGTCGGTTTGTTGGCGATCAGCTTCCCGTGGTTGATGATCGCAATCCGGTCGCAGAGTTGCTCGGCCTCTTCAAGATAATGCGTGGTCAGCACGACGGTTACGCCACCTTTGTTCAGTTCCAGCACATAGTCCCAAAGCTGCTGGCGAAGCTCGATATCGACGCCGGCGGTCGGCTCATCCAGAACAATGACAGGCGGCGCATGCACCATCGCCTTTGCCACCAGCAACCGCCGCTTCATGCCGCCCGACAAGGTGCGCGCGTAAGCGTCGGCCTTGTCCTCCAGCCGCACTGCGCGCAACAGCTCCATCGTCCGCCGCTTGGCTTTGGGGACACCGTAAAGCCCGGCCTGCAGCTCCAGCGCTTCTTTCGGCGTGAAGAATGGGTCAAACATAATCTCTTGCGGCACAATGCCGATTGATGCCTTGGCGTTGCGCGGGTTAACGTCGATGTCGAAGCCCCAAATCGTCGCAGAACCCGACGATTTCATCACTAATCCCGCAAGGATATTGATCAGCGTCGATTTGCCCGCACCATTGGGACCAAGCAGGCCGAAAATCGCGCCCTGCTCGACATCGAAGCTGACATCGTCGAGCGCCTGCTT
>JANONL010000011.1:0-10268 GCA_031420815.1 Sphingomonadales bacterium
ACTCAACATCTACGCCGCAACCGCCGATATGGACCCACAAGCAGTGCTCGACCAATATGCCGGGCAAGGCTTCGGCACCTTCAAGCCTGCGCTTGCCGACTTGCTTGTCGAGAAACTTCGTCCAATTCGCGAACGATTTGTTTCGCTCAAATCGGACAGCGCCGCAATTGATGCGCTGCTGGCCAATGGCGCCGAGCGCGCTGCCGCATTGGGCCGCCCGACGGTTGATGCCGCGTATCAGGCGCTCGGCCTGCTGCGTTGAACCGACGCGCGCTATCGTTCAACAGCAGTTCAGCCATTATCATTATGTTGGAACTTTAGATGCGGGTAGCGTGTTGCACCCACGGAGATCAAATATGCGTAACCGTTTAATCCGTTTTGCCGTTCCATTGGCACTGTTGTCGCTCGCGGCATGCGCAACGCCGTTCAAAGCCGATGTATCGCGATTTCAGGAACTGCCTGCGCCGCAAGGTCAAAGCTTTGTCGTCAAGGCAGCCGATCCGGCCGATCAGGGCGGTATAGAATTTGGCCAATATGCTGCGTTGGTTGCAGGTGAAATGCGAGAAATGGGTTATGTTTCGGCGCCTGCCGGTGCGCCTGCGGATATGACGGTGCTGCTCGATTACGGTGTCGATGAAGGCAAGGAACGTACGATTGTGCGGCAGGATCCGTTTTATGACCCCTATTGGGGATATGGTGGTTTCTATCGTCCCTATGTCGTCCGCACGCGGCGCGGCGCGCGCTATATTTCGGGATATTATGACCCGTTCCTGTTCAGCGGCTTTAACCGTCCTTATGATGTGGATAGCTTTACCGTTTACACCACTGGCCTGGATCTGAAGATCGAGCGCAATGCCGATGGTAAGCGGCTGTTCGAGGGTAAGGCCGAGGCCAAATCACGCTCGAACAAGCTACCTTATCTGGTGCCGAATCTGGTCGAGGCTATGTTTACTGGGTTCCCCGGCAACAGCGGTGAGACGGTCAGGATTTCGGTCGCGCCTGAAGAAAAACGGTAAAGAAATCCCTCTCCCGGTGGGAGAGGGAGTTTTAAACCCCGCAGCCCAGTTCGGTCTTGCCATAAGATGCACCTTCGCCGCGCGTTCCGCTGATCCCTGCGTACAGTTCGGTTGATGGAAATGTGCCATCGCGTCCGATGCGAAAGCCTTTGGCGCGGAATGCCTCGATGACCTTGGCGGGCGGGTCGGCGAAATACAGCGACTGCGATTCGTAATGCTGGGCGATTGCGGTCAAGGTCAGGCCAGCGAACGACCTCTGCATCCGGACAAAGGTGCTTCTGCTTTCCGACGCGCCATAAGCTTTTTCGCGCGCGGCCTCATCGACAAATTCCTTGTCCTCGAGCGCCGTCCATTGCGCGCGCAATCGGGCTCCGATCTTGCCGAATTCGGTTTCCAACTCCGCGCCGAAATTGCAGGTCTGCGGGTTGAAACTGATTTCAATCGGCTTACCATTGGCGCGAGCGACGATCGCCGCACCATCGGCGATATAGCCGACTCCGCCCTTCTTCAACTTGATCTCAATATAGTTATTATCGGTCAGGCCGGCGAGCGTCAGTTTGGCACCTTCGCTCACGCGGTCAATCAGATTGCTGCTGTCGGGCTGAGACCAGATTTCTATCGCACCGTCGACGGTCCATATCTTGTCGCCCAATGTCTTGACAAGCACCGGGGGCTCGGTCTCGGATAGATTGACTGCGGCCACAAAACCCTTACCCTCGGCCAGCTCAAGCCAGTCGGTGTTACCATTCTCACCGGTTTTCAGCACCCCCGTCACCGCACTGCCACGCGGCAATTTGCCGATGATATTGCTCTCGACTATCGTCGCCTTGTCGCGGATGTTGGCCTCGGTCATCGTGAACATCTGCCGAGATGCCACAGCTTCGACCGGTTCGGTGCTCTTATTAGATGAATTGCTGCCGCTGTCGCTAACGTCATCGGCCACAAACAGGAAAAAATAGAACACAGCGACAAGCAACAAGACCGCCAACGAGCCGCCGATGACCAGCCAGTTTCGCGTTGGCTTGGCATCGTTGCTTACCGGCATCGGGTCATCATAAATGGGACGTTCTGCGCCAGAATCTAATGTGCCCGAGGCCATGTCTTCATTAGCAGGTGGAGCGGCAGGAGGTGGCATAACGGTCACGCGCTCATCCGCTTCCGGCGCGAGCGCCCTGATCGCATTGCCGCATTTGCTACAGAAAAGCGCGTCGGGCGTGTTTGCCGTACCGCAAGATGTGCAGAATTTCACCATTTCCGTTGCTCCGAATCCCTAGCCGCAATGGATAGGGCCGAGCGGACGATATTAAAAGCGGAAGATCAAGCCTCTAGCTGGCGGAGCAGCGCGCGGACGTCGTTGTCCATATCGCTGTCTTGTTGACGCAGGCCTTCGACCAGCCGCACGGCGTGGATGACGGTCGAATGATCGCGTCCGCCAAATTTACGACCGATCTCCGGATAGCTACGCGGGGTCATCACCTTGGCCAGATACATCGCAACCTGACGCGGGCGCACCACAGCGCGGGCGCGGCGCTTCGACGACATTTCGCTGCGGTCGATGCGGTAATATTCGCACACCGCGCGCTGGATTTCGTCAATGGTAATCCGCCTGCGGCAAGCGCTCAGGATATCCTTCAGCTGTTCTTCAGCCAGCACCCGCGTCACCGGCTTGCCGGTGAGTTGCGCGTATGCCAGCAGTTTGTTCAAGCCGCCTTCGAGTTCGCGGACGTTGCGGCTGATCGTGCGGGCGAGGAATTCGACGACATCGTCGCCCACCTGTGCCTCGGGCATATTGGCCAGACGCTGTTCGAGAATTGTACGGCGCAGTTCAAGGTCGGCAGGCTGGATATCGGCCACCAGACCCATCGACAGCCGCGACAATATCCGCTGGTCGACACCGTCGAGTGCCTGCGGCGCGCGGTCGGCGGCAACTACCAGACGTTTGCCCGCACCAATGATCGCGTCGATCGTGTGCAGAAATTCTTCCTGCGTCGAAACCTTGCCGATGATGAACTGGATATCGTCGATCAGAAGGACGTCCACGGCACGCAACCGCGCCTTGAACTCCATGACTTCCTTGCGCCGCATCGCGGTCACAAATTCCATCATGAATTTCTCGGCCGACATGTAGATGATCTGCGCGTCGGGATTGACCTGTGCATAAGCATGGCCAATGGCGTGCATCAAATGGGTTTTGCCTTGGCCCGTGGCGGCTTGCAGATAGAGCGGGTTGAACAGCGGCTTTTCGGTCGCAGCAACGCGTTCGGCTGCGCTCAGTGCCAATACATTGGTCTGGCCTTTGACAAAGTTGGCAAAGGTCATTCGCGGATCAAGCGTGCTCCGCACGGGTAACGCTTCGACCGCATGGAGCGCGGCTGGACGTTCGGTAACACCTGTTCCGCGCAACATTTCGACGCGCGCTGCGCCCGGCCGGGTGCGGATTTTGAGTTGTCTGACGGCGTTGTTGGTGCTGCTCCAGGCAAGCCGTAACCGGTCGGCGTAATGGTCGGAAACCCAGCTTGCCGAAAAATCGGAAGGCAATAATAGTTCGAGCGTGCCGGTCAGGTCACAAAAATCGCCAAGCGCAATCGAGCGAATCCACTGCCCATAAATCTGCGCGCCGAGATCACGGCGTAGGCCCGACGAAATCGTCTGCCAGTCGGCGTCCAGCCGCGCAGCGAGTGCGCCAGTTATCCGATTTTTGCCTGAATTGTCATCGGCGTCAGTTTGCGATACAGAAATATTGCCGTTCACCTTGCGCTTGCCCCCTCTTGTCCACCCCTTCCCAGCAACGCCCGAACGCTGCATATTGCCCCAGGAAATTGGTCACGAATTCCCATGTCGCATTCGATACCGAATGGAACGCCAGTTCATGTCCAAATCTCATGTAAGGCATTGCATGACTGTCATCACGCGATGCTGGAACCTGTGTCTTAGACAGGTAGAATTGAGTCGATCAAGGGGGCGGCTGCAAAAAAAATGAAATAAATGCAGTTGACTCGCCGCAAGCGAAGCAATTGCGTAAACTAATTAATAACGCCCTGTTTCACATCAATTTTCTGCCGACAAGCTTGTCAGCAACGTGCCGAATCGCCGGAAATGCTTGTCATCAACTTGTCATCAACCGGCAAAAGAAAAACCCGCCGAGGTTTCGGCGGGTTCATCGTTTCAAAGCCGGACAAGTCCGGACACGGAACCGGTCTTAAGCGAGCGAGCCGACGGCCTTGGTCAGACGGCCAAACTTGCGCGAAGCAGTGTTCTTGTGAAACACGCCCTTAGAAACGCCGCGCGCCAGTTCAGGCTGCGCTGCTGCAAGTGCTGCTGTAGCCGTCGTCTTGTCGCCTGCTTCAATCGCGGCTTCGACCTTCTTGATGAAAGTGCGAATGCGGCTGACGCGCGCGCCATTCACTTCGGTGCGACGCGCGTTGCGACGGATACGCTTTTTTGCTTGCGGCGTATTGGCCATTTCAGTCCTCGAATTTCGATATATTAGAGGGCGCCCACAGAGGAGTTTGCCCGTTGAAGGAGCCGCCCTTAACGCTGGCTTACAGATTCGTCAACCTCGAAAAGCCGCAAATTGCCGCGCTACCGCTGGCATTTTGCACAGTAAAAGGTCGATCGCCCCGAATCGACGCGGCGTTGGACGGACGCACCGCACTGGCACGCCTGTCCTTCGCGGCCATACACGCGCCAGTCTTTGGCGAAATAGCCAAGTTCACCGTCGGGGGCGGCAAAATCACGCAAGGTCGAGCCGCCTGCCGCAATCGCAGAGGTTAGAACGTCTTTTATCGACACCACCAGATTTTCCAGGCGCGGCTTGGTAATCTTCGCCGAAACAGTAGTCGGCGATATCCCCGACATATGCAGCGCCTCACACACATAGATGTTTCCAAGCCCCGCCACGATATTCTGGTTGAGCAGCATGGCTTTGATCGGCGCGGCGCGACCTTTAAGTGCGGCCTGCAATACGCCAGCATCAAAGGCGTCGGACAGCGGCTCCGGCCCCATGCCGACAAAAGGCCTATAGGCAGCCATGTCCGCAACAGGTACGATATCGAGCGAACCGAACCGGCGCGGATCATTAAGTGCCACCAGCCGTCCGCCTCCGGTCTCGATTACAAAATGGTCGTGCTTCTCGATCTCCGAAGGATCAACGCGCCAGCGGCCAGACATACCCAGATGGAAAATCAGCACATCATCGCGGTCGGTGTGGATCAGCCCGTATTTGGCGCGCCGCGAAAGGCTGGTTATCCGCGCGCCTGTCAACCGCTGCCGCAAGTCCACCGGCATGGGCCAGCGCAGGTCAGCGCGGTAAGCCTCGGCGCGAGATATTGTCTCGCCATCGAGCACCTTGCGCAATCCAGCGACGGTGGTTTCTACTTCTGGTAATTCGGGCATAATATTTTGCACCTAACAGCCTTTGCGGGCCGTGCAACTATCGGCTAGGGACGCTGCGATGACTGATACCGTATCCTTTGGCTATGAACAGGTTAGCCCCGAAGAAAAGACCGCGCGTGTGGGCGAAGTCTTTTCGGGTGTCGCGCGCAAATATGACATTATGAACGATGCCATGTCCGGCGGTATGCACCGGCTGTGGAAAGATAAGTTCGTGAGGCGCATCAAACCGCGCGACGGCGAAGATATTCTCGATATGGCGGGCGGTACCGGCGACATCGCGTTTCGCATGGCGAAATCTGGCGCGCAGGTAACTGTATCCGACATCAACGAAGATATGCTTGATGTCGGCATGGACCGGGCGATGCAGCGCGGCATAGACACGCTCATTTGGTCGCCGCAAAATGCCGAAACGCTGACATTTCCGGACAAGCATTTCGACGCTTACACCATTGCTTTCGGCATCCGTAACGTCACCGACATTCCGGCAGCGCTCAAAGAAGCGCACCGCGTGCTGCGTTATGGCGGGCGGTTTTTCTGTCTGGAGTTCTCAACCGTCGAATGGCCGGGTCTGGCGCAAATCTATGACGTCTATTCGGACAAGCTCGTGCCAAAACTCGGCAAGGCGATTGCGGGCGATGAAGACAGCTACCGCTATCTTGTCGAATCGATCCGCCGTTTCCCCGATATGCAAAATTTCAAACGTATGATTGGTGAGGCAGGGTTTGTGCAGACCAAGGTCGAACCGATCATGGGCGGGCTGGTTGCCATCCATAGCGGGTGGAAAGCGTGAAGCTGATCGCCGATTGCTATAAAATCATTGTCACCCCCGACTTGATCGGGGGTCCATGGTCTGACGCTCAGGCCATGGATTTCCGCTTTCGCGGGAATGACAAAGAAGTTAGGACTGCGCCCCTCCTTTCATGACACGCCCCGCAACCCACATCTTCCGCTTGCTCAAATGGGGCCGCATCCTCGCCCGGCATGGAGCGCTGCGCGCTATCGAAGCTGACCGCAATACACCGCCACAGGTGAAGCGCCTGTGCCGGATTGCGCGATTGGGCACGATCCAACCCAAGATTCCGGATTATGCCGGTGCGTTTCAGGCCATCGGCCCTGCCGCGATCAAGCTCGGCCAGACGCTGGCAACGCGGCCTGACATCATCGGCGTTGAGGCCGCGCATAATTTGCTGACGTTGCAAGACCAATTGCCGCCGTCGCCGTTTGACGCGTTGTATGTCGAAATTGACACCAGCCTGAACAAACCGGCAGCCGAGCTGTTTGAATATATCGACCCGGTACCGGTCGGTGCCGCCTCCATTGCCCAAGTCCACCGCGCGCGGACGACCGAAGGCAAAGATGTTGCGGTCAAGGTGCTACGTCCCGGCATACGCGAGCAATTTGCCCGCGATATCGAAACTTATGAGTGGGCGGCGGCACATCTGGAGGCGCTCGGTGGAGAGGCCGCGCGGCTGCGTCCGCAGTTGGTCATCGCCAACCTCAAACGCTGGACGCTGCGCGAACTCGATTTGCGCCGCGAAGCCGCGAGCGCGTCGGAACTCAAAGACTCCATGGTCGCGGTCGATGGCTATATGATCCCCGACATCGACTGGGACCGGACATCGGGCCGCGTGCTAACGCTCGACTGGGTCGACGGCGTCAAAATCGCAGATGTAAAGGCGTTGAAGGCAGCCGGGCATGACCTGAACGCACTCGCCGAAAAGCTGGTCTTGGTCTTCCTGCGCCAAGCCATTTCGGAAGGCTTTTTCCACGCCGACATGCACCAGGGCAATCTGTTCGTCCGCGCCGACGGAACGATTGTAGCGATCGATTTCGGCATAATGGGCCGCATCAACCGCCAGGCGCGGTTTTGGCTCGCGGAGATTCTCTACGGCCTGACCACCGGCAACTACAAACGAGTCGCGGAGATCCATTTCGAGGCGCAATATGTCCCGAGTTACCACAATGTCGACGAGTTCGCGACTGCGCTTAGGGCGGTTGGCGAGCCGACACGCGGCAAACCGGTCAGCGAATTATCGGTCGGGCAAATGCTCGACAGCCTGTTCGCGATAACGCGCGACTTTGACATGCAAACGCAGCCACATCTGTTGCTGCTGCAAAAAACGATGGTGATGGTTGAAGGCATTGCGACGTCGCTCAACCCTGACATTAATATGTGGGACGTCGCCGCACCATATGTCCGCGACTGGATTCGCGGCGAACTGGGACCAGAGGCTATATTGGCCGACGGGCTAAAGAAACAAGCCGACACGCTAAAGCTGATCCCCGACCTTATCCGCAGGCTGGATGATCAACTTCCCAAAAAAGGCGGTGCGCCAGAAGCACCGCCATTGCCGCCGGTGAAGCTGATTTGGGACAAGCGCGAGCGGACTGGCGGTCGTTGGTGGGGATACGCCTTGGTAGCGACTGCGGCCGGGATCTCTGGTGCATTTGCGATGGCAATGTTAGGATAGACGTATGGCCGCGAAATCCATCCTCCTGATCGTTACTGGCGGTATTGCTGCTTATAAGGCACTCGAACTCGTCCGCCTGCTCAAACGCCAGGGAATATCGGTACGTGCGGTGATGACGCAGAGTGCAACCGAATTTGTCACGCCCTTGTCGATGGGCGTGATGACCGAGGATCAGGTGTACGGCGATATGTTCGACCTGAAGGAAGAGCGTGAGATTGGGCATATCCAGCTCTCCCGCCAAGCCGACCTGATCGTCATTTGCCCTGCGACCGCGAATATTCTTGCCAAGATGGCGGCGGGGATTTCGGACGATTTGGCGACGACAATCTTGCTTGCGACTGACAAGCCGGTGCTAGCCGTGCCAGCGATGAATGTTCGGATGTGGAACCATCCGGCGATGCAGCGCAATTTAAAGCAGCTACGTGAAGACGGTATCACAGTCATGGACCCTGACGAAGGCGAGATGGCATGCGGCGAGTTCGGCCCAGGTCGCCTGCCTGAGCCGCCCGATGTCGCCGAACGGATTTGTACGATGCTGGATCATGCTTTTGATGACGCGCTAACCAGCGGGCGTGCGCCGCAGACCAAAGCATCAATTGCCGCCGCTTTCGCTAGTCCCGTCAGTCAGCCGCACCTTCAAGATGTCTCGACTAAGCTCGACACGAACGGAACTTTGGAAGCCCAACCCGACTTCGCCGAAGAAATCCACCGGCCACTGTTTGGCAAACGCGTGCTTATCACCGCCGGCCCAACGTATGAAGCCATTGACCCCGTCCGCTACATCGCCAACCGTTCATCGGGCCGCCAAGGCTTTGCCATCGCGCAAGCCGCTGCCGAAATGGGTGCGGAGGTGACGTTGGTCGCCGGGCCAGTTCACTTGGTCACCCCGCCCGGGGTCATCCGCATCGACGTCGAAAGCGCGCTCGAAATGCAGGCCGAGGTCGAAAAAGCCTTGCCTGCCGACGTCGCGGTACTGGTTGCCGCCGTCGCAGACTGGCGCGCTGCCGACGTGCTGGGGCAGAAAATAAAGAAAGACGGAAAAGGCGTGCTGCCACTGGCGTTAACCGAAAATCCTGACATCCTTGCAACCTTGGCCGCGCATAAGGACAGGCCAAAGCTGCTGATCGGCTTTGCAGCGGAGACCGAGAAGATTGTCGAACACGCAACCGCAAAGCTCGCCAAAAAGGGCTGCGACTGGATTGTCGCCAATGACGTGTCCGGAGACGTAATGGGCGGCCCCGACAATGCGTTCCATATCGTCACCAAGGACGGGGTCGAAAGCTGGCCCGAAAGCCCGAAGGCGGTAATTGCGCGCAAGTTGATGGAGAAAATTGCAGATGCTGTCGGAGACACGTCCCATGACAAAATCGCCTAAAGCAGCGCCGGTCGAAGTCCGCGTCAAGCGCCTGCCCAACGGCGCGGGGCTTCCGTTGCCCGATTATGCCAGCAAGGGTGCGGCGGGGATGGACATTTGTGCCGCCGAAAGCGTGAACCTGCGCATCGGCAAGCGGCTCGCGGTCGCGACCGGTTTCGCCTTTGCGATACCACATGGCTATGAAGTGCAAGTCCGTCCGCGTTCGGGACTTGCGCTGAAAAACGGTGTCACCTGCCTGAACACGCCCGGCACCATCGACAGCGATTATCGCGGCGAGGTGAAGGTCATCCTGGCCAATCTCGGCGACGATGATTTTCAGATCACCAAGGGCGACCGCATCGCGCAAATTGTCGTGGCGCCAGTGCAACATGCCAAAATGATCGAGGTCGATGACATCGACGAAACCTCACGCGGCGCCGGGGGCTTTGGTTCGACCGGGGTATGACACCGCTTTTTGTCATACCCGCGAAAGCGGGAATCCATGGTTTGAGCTTCGTTTCCCACGCGAGGTCGCTTGACGAGAATAGTCCAGACCATGGATTCCCGCTTTCGCGGGAATGACAATGTTCTTATGGGTCAGCAATGACCCTAACCAACCAGCAGCTCGACCGTTACGCCCGCCATATCGTGCTGCGCGACATTGGCGGCGCGGGGCAATCGAGGTTGCTTGCCAGCCATGTGCTGCTGATCGGTGCTGGCGGGATTGGCTGTCCGGCGATCCAGTATCTGGCGGCGGCGGGTGTCGGCACGATCAGCGTGGTCGATGATGATATCGTGTCGCTGTCGAACCTGCAACGGCAGGTACTTTACAGCGAAACGCAGATTGATGAGGCCAAGGTTGACGCGGCGGGCGCTGCGGTCGCCCGACTTAACCCCGACGTGCAATTTCATGCGATCAAACAGCGAATTGACCGTGACACCTCATCCGAAATCCTGAAAGATATCGACGTAGTGATCGACGGCAGCGATAATTTCGCTACGCGGCTGATCGTCAATGACCTCTGCCTCGCC
>JANONL010000012.1:0-1978 GCA_031420815.1 Sphingomonadales bacterium
GCGCGCAGTTTCGGGTCGGGGATGACATAGCTCCAGCCGCTCTCATTCTGAAACGCGCGCGCGAGCGTTTCGGCGGCGTCCAGATTATCCGTCGGGGCCAGCAACCGTGCTTTGGGCAATCCGTCAGGCCTTGGCTTGCGCAAGTATCGGTAGTTGCCGGATGCGCTTGCCGGTAATTGCGAACAACGCGTTGGCCAGCGCCGGTGCCGCAGGCGGCAATCCCGGCTCGCCAATGCCGCCGATATTTGCACCGCTTTCGATGAAGTGGACATCGACATCAGGCGCATCGGCCAGTTTCAAGATTGGATAATCGCTGAAATTGCTTTGTTCCACGATGCCCTTGTCTAGTGTGATCTGCTCGCCAATCGCCGCCGACAATCCCATAATCAGGCCGCCTTCGATTTGCGCAGCGGCATTTACCGGGTTCACCGTCGTGCCGCAATCGACCACTGCCCACGCCTTGTGCACTTTGGGCGTGCCATCTTCCTTGAGCGATGCCTCGACCACTTCGGCGACGATGGTGCCGAAACTTTCGACCATCGCGATGCCGCGTGCGCGCCCTTCGGGCAGGGGTGTTCCCCAACCGGCGCGTTTGGCAACGGTATCGAGCACCAGCAATTGCCGTGACCCCGCTTTCAAATGGTTGCGGCGGAACTGGTACGGGTCCGCGCCCGCTGCGTGCGCCAGTTCGTCGACGAAGCTCTCGTTGAAAAAGCCGTGTTGGCTGGCGTTGACCGATCGCCAATAGGCATTGACCTGATTGGAGATATATTCGTGGTGTCGCGCCTTAAAATCGGGGATGTTGTAAGGCACAGTTCCCTCTGCCGCAGCATCGTCGAATTGCGCATAATCAGACGACCAGCCAGCCATCCGTTTGTTGTTGTCGAGCCCGCCCTGTAACCGGGCTGCGACCTGTGGGCGGTATGCACCGTGCTGTACATCCTGTTCGCGGCTCCAGATCAGTTTGACCGGATACGGCACCTGCATCGCGATTTTCGTCAACTGGTCGATAATCTGGCTATACGGCGGGAAACGTCTGCCGAAGCCGCCTCCCATGATCATCGGATGGAACATGACGTTGGCGGCATCGAGCCCCGCCGCTTCCGCCATCATCATCCGCGCCGACAGCGGGTCTTGAATACCGCCCCACATGTCAAGTTTGCCGTCCTTGTGATGCGCGGTCATCGCAAAGGGTTCCATCATCGCCTGATGGAGGAAGGGGGCTTTGTAATCGCCGGTCAGCACTTTCCCGCCAGCAGGGGCGGCCAGTTTATCGCCCGCCGCATTGAGCTTGTCCTGCGCCGCGAAGATCGACGCGGTGGACAGTGCGCCGTGCCCGCCATCGCTAAATTGCGGGGTGAGTGCCTGCATGCCTTTGGTCGCCTGCCAATAGCCCTTGGCAACAACCACCACGGCATCGTCCAGCTTGATCACTTTTTCGACGCCTGTGACAGCCATCGCGAGCGCGGGGTCAACCGAAGTCAGTTTGCCGTCGCGCACCGGTGCCATCATGATCGTCGCGACGCGCATCTCGGGTAGGGTGAAGTCGATGCCATAAACCGCGCTGCCATCGACCTTTGCTGGAATGTCGAGCCGTTGCACGCCTTGGCCGATGTAGCGGAAATCCTTTCGGTCTTTCAGCTTTGGGTTGCCGTTCAATGATCGTGCCGCTGCCGCTTGTGCCAGTTCGCCATAGCGCAAAGATTTGTTAGTCTTGGCGTGTGTAACCCGGCTGTCCAATGTCGTCAGTTCGTTTGCCGGAACCTTCAACCGGTCTGCGGCTTCGGCGACCAATGCTTCGCGCGCAGCCGCGCCCGCTACCCGCATACCGTTTTGGCCGGTAAAACGCACAGCCGACGATCCGCCGGTAACTTGCAGGTTCATTGAGCGCGCCGCCATCGAAATGAACGATGCGGGCATCGCTGCCGCCACACCGGGATAGCCCGACATAGCGCCGATAAAACCACGGCCCAACGCG
>JANONL010000013.1:0-2837 GCA_031420815.1 Sphingomonadales bacterium
CGGCGAACAGATGACGATGAGAAATTCGGACGCGCCCATCCCTTTTTCGATGGCCGCAGTGATGCCGTGCCCGGCGGCTTCTTCTTCGCGGTCCTTGAATATCGGGTGCAGACGCGCCGGGACCGTGCCGCCAGACGCCGCCGGTTCGCCGACAAGTTCCTTGGGTGTATGATAGGTTTCGAGCGCACGGTGCAGCCACGCCGCCCACCCTTTGTCGGACCAACTGTAACTGATAAACGCCTTATACTGGCGTGCCATGGCCGAGCTATCCCCCAGTGTGCGACCCGGAGTGATGCGCTATCGCTTGGTGACCCGATCTGCGACAATCGCTAGTTACAAAAATTGACATATCGGACTGCGCGGCAAAAGTCACACTGAATCAAAGATGACGTATGGGGCCAGATGATAGCTGTTCGATAAAGTTCAGGGATGACGCTAGGGAACCGTACTCCCGCTTACTGCCGTTTGACAGCCGCTTTCGCTTGTGGCTAACCCGCATTTAAACACGCAATTAAAGGGATTCGGTTCATGGCTCTTCCGGCAATTTTCGACAAACTTCGCTTGCCGGTTATCGGCTCGCCCTTGTTCATCGTATCGGGGCCGGAATTGGTCATTGCGCAGTGTAAGGCTGGCGTCGTCGGTTCGTTTCCGGCGCTCAACGCGCGGCCTCAGGCGCAGCTTGATGAATGGCTTCACCAGATCACCGAAGAACTCGCGGCGCATAACCGTGATAATCCCGGCCGTCCGGCAGCGCCTTATGCGGTCAACCAGATCGTCCACGGTTCGAACAACCGGCTCGAACAGGATCTGGTGACCTGCGGCAAATGGCAGGTGCCGATTACCATTACCTCGCTCGGCGCGCGTGAGGATTTGAATGCGGCGGTGCACAGCTGGGGCGGGATTGCGCTGCATGATGTGATCAACGACCGTTTCGCGCACAAGGCTATCGAGAAGGGGGCGGATGGCCTTATTCCGGTGGCGGCGGGTGCTGGCGGTCATGCCGGTGTGACATCGCCGTTTGCGCTGATGCAGGAAATCCGTGAATGGTTTGACGGGCCGGTGGCGCTGTCAGGTTCGATTGCGTGCGGTGCTTCGATATTGTCGGCGCAAGCGATGGGTGCTGATCTGGCCTATATCGGCAGCGCGTTTATCGCCACCAAAGAGGCCAATGCGGTTGATGGGTATAAGGACAATATCGTCGAGGCGAAGGCTTCGGATATTGTCTATTCCTCGCTGTTTACCGGTGTGCATGGCAACTATCTGCGCCAGTCGATCGAGCGGGCAGGTATGGACCCGAACAACCTGCCCGAAGGCGACATTAAGACCATGGACTTTGGTTCGGGCGGCAACACAGACGCCAAAGCGTGGAAAGACATTTGGGGTTCGGGCCAAGGCATTGGCGCGGTCAAGGACGTGCTGAGCGTTGCCGAGTTTGTCGACAAGCTAGAAGCCGAGTACCGCACGGCGAAGGCGAGTTTGGATGTGCGGTTTATAGGTTAGCTCGGGGACATGCTATTGCGTGTCCCCTTCGGTGCGGGAGGGGACAGCGAATACGCAGTCCCTGTATCTCTACTTCACCTTCTCGAACGCAACGCTGATATCCAGTGCAACCGCGTCGGACACCAACGGAATGCCGTAATTGACGCCGAAATCGCTGCGTTTGATTATAGTTTTGGCATGAAAACCAACGGTTTCCTTGCCGCCCATCATCGCCGGGGACGTGCCAGCGCCGCTGAACTCGGCGTCTAGGACAACCGGCTTGGTCATGCCGTTCAGCGTCAGGTTGCCGGTGATTTTGGCTTTGTTGCCGGTAGCGACAACCTTAGTCGAAACGAACTTTGCATCTGCCGGTGCAGCGCCGAAAAAGTCCGCTTTGCCGCCGTCCTTGCCAGCGCGCAACAAGTGATCGGTAAGACCCGCGCTGGCGGTCGTGACCTTGCTCACCGGCACAGTGATGTCGAGCTTGGCCGCATTCGGGTTTTTGGGGTCGAGCGACAGCGTGCCGCTGACGCTGCCGAAAATGCCGAAATAGTCGTTGAAGCCAAAATGGCTGACCCGCCAGCCGATCAACGTGTGGTTGGCATCGGCGGTGTAGTTTCCAGCAGTAACGCGGGTCGCATTCTTCGCGCCCGGTGCTTGCAGCGCACCGCTTTGGGCGAGCAAGGGAACGGCGATGAGAAGCGGGAGGGCTAACAGCAGTTTGCGCATGGGGGAGGCTCCAACAAAAAGGGGGACGATAACAATGCCGTCGCCCCCCAGATTGTCAAGTCTGCCGGCCGCGTCAGTTCTTCTCTTTGTCGACCAGCTTGTTCTTGGCAATCCACGGCATCATCGCACGCAGCTCGGCACCAACCTTCTCGATCGGATGCGCCGCAGCGGCCTTGCGGGCGGCCTTTAGTTCGGGCTGGCCAGCACGGTTATCGAGCACGAAATTCTTCACAAACCGCCCTGACTGGATGTCTTTCAACACCCGCTTCATTTCGGCCTTGGTCTCGTCGGTAATGATCCGCGGGCCCGTTGAGATGTCACCATATTCGGCAGTGTTGCTAATCGAATAGCGCATGTTGGCGATGCCGCCTTCATAGAGCAGGTCGACGATTAGTTTGGTCTCATGCAGGCATTCGAAATAGGCCATTTCGGGGGCATAGCCGGCTTCGGTCAATGTTTCGAAACCGGCCTGGATCAGGTGGGTGATGCCGCCGCAGAGCACAGCCTGTTCACCGAACAGATCGGTTTCGCATTCCTCGCGGAAATTGGTCTCGATAATCCCGCTACGTCCGCCGCCGACCGCGCTGGCATAGGCCAAGGCGACATCATGAGCATTGCCACTGGCATTC
>JANONL010000014.1:0-4521 GCA_031420815.1 Sphingomonadales bacterium
TCCGGAGGAGGAGGTGCATTGGGATCGTTTACCGGCAGGTCGATATTAACCGCGTGGGAAACCGGTGGGACGGTGATCATCAGCATGATGAGGAGAACGAGCATGACGTCGATAAGCGGCGTCGTGTTCATTTCCATCATCGGCTGGCCATCATCTTTGCCGCCACTCATTGCCATGATATTTGCTCCTTAGCGAATGTTCTGATTACGACGATTCGGCCGTAGTGAATGGTGACGAAATGAACCCGACCCGAGAGAACCCAGCCATCTGCATGGAATAAACCGCGCCGCCGATGCACTGATACGGAGTGTTAACATCGCCGCGGATATGCGCTTCCGGCAAATCTTCGGGGTCAATCTGTCCAGCTGCAGCTGCTGCTGGCCCACCCAACTTATCGAATTCTTTTTTCAGATGCTTGGCCGCACGGTCAACCAGTTCGGTCGAATCAACCGGCGCTATGCCCCAGTAAATCCGGCATTCCCCGTTGGGATTCGCACCTTCATAGGCCGGGTCGCCTGGATCGCGTCCGGCTGCATCGGTGGTGGTCACCGATAACAAAACATTTTCCCGCTTGGCTTTTGTCGGCTCGAACTTGACAGCAGGCAATTCCATCTTGACCGTCTGGATCGTCACCGGAATGGCGATAAGAAACACTATAAGGAGCACCAACATAACGTCCACAAGTGGGGTCGTGTTAATGTCAGACATTGGCGTATCACTGCCGCCGCCTCCTGAACTGACTGCCATTGGCTAATCCTTCTCTAAATGAACTGGGCAGGTCGCCGCGCCATCAACCGGGCAGCGTGGGTCGCCTTTACGACGACCCGTACCCGATTCTTACTTCTTGATCGCAGTTGCTGCAGGCGCTGGTTTGCCGACTTGGGCTGGCGCGGTTACCGCAGGTTTCAAACGACCACCCGAAGAGATGTAACCGAGCACATCGTTCGAGAAGGTTGCAAGGCTGCGCGCGATCGACTTGTTACGGGCTTGCAGCCAGTTGTATGCGAGCACAGCAGGAACAGCAACGAACAGACCGATTGCAGTCATGATCAATGCTTCACCAACCGGGCCTGCAATCTTGCCGATATCCGCTTGTCCTGCGATACCGATTTTGATCAGTGCCGAGTAGATGCCGATAACAGTACCGAGCAGACCGACGAACGGTGCGGTAGCGCCAACGGTTGCGAGGAACGGCAGGCCGCTTGCCAGCTTGTTGTTAATCCCTTCTTCGGAACGCGACATCGCGCCGTGCAGCCAGTCATGCGCTTCGACCGGATCGGTCAGCATGCCATGCTGTTTCGAAGCAGAGATGCCGTCGTCAACAACCTGACGAAACGCGCTGTTCTTGTCGAGCTTTGCCGCGCCTTCTTCAAGCGTATTGGCGCGCCAGAAACTGGCGCGTACCGCCTTTGCCTGATTGAGCACCTTTTGCTGTTCCATCAGTTTAGTGAACATGATGTAGAACGAAAAGACCGACATGATTACCATTACGGTAAAAATGGCGATCGAGATCGGACCACCTTCTCGAAGCGCAGGGATCAAACCAAATTGTGCTGCTGCTTCCGCTCCTTCGGCTCCCGCCGCGGTAAGAAATTCAATCGACATTTTACGTCCTCTCAGAAAAATTGGGTTACTTGCAAAATGTCCGGCGCGAAGGATTCCCCGAGCGCCGGACCATAAAAATCATTTAGGTATCTGCCATCTTACACGGTTGGAATAACTGCCCGTCGTCGGATTGCCGCTACCATCAAGAGCCGGGTCAAACCGGGCGCGGCGGGTCACGTTTGTGCAGGTGGCCTGATCGAGATCAGGATGGCCGCTCGACGAACTGACCTGACAGTCTGTAACACGGCCATTCGCACCGACGGTTACCCTGAAGCCAGTGGTACCTTCGCGTTCCTGCTGAAGCGCACGTGACGGATAGTCATTGGTGTTCGCCCAGTTGCCAGGATTACCCTTTGGTATCGGATTAGGACGCTTTGCAACCGGCGGCGGCGGCGGCGGAGCAGCAGGCGCTGGCGGCGCTGCTGTCGGCACCAGCGTTATCGCGGGCGGTGGTGTATCGACCGTACGCACTGTCGGCGGCGGCGTAACCGTCCGTACAAGCGGCGGAGGGGAGACAACCGGCGGCTCGATCTGCTTTTCAGGCTCGGGCGGCGGTTCTTCTTCTTCAGGTGGTTCTTCTTCCTTCACGTCGACGACGGTCATCTTTTCCTTAACCTTCTGGATGGCATCATAAGCGAGGCCAGTCACCAGAGCGTAACCCAGAAAAGCGTGGAGAAGGATAACGATGATAACCGATATAATCCGGTTCGAACTCATCCCTTGTTGGTCAGCATATGCCATGCGGAAACGACTCTCCTAACTTCCCATGTGGACGCAGGCAGCGGTCAGAACATCTCAAAATGTCCAATGCCACCCACATAATCGGTCTATTATCTTTTCTCCCGATTCCACGAAGCTTTAGCTAACCACTTCTTGGCAGGCAATGCGGATTCTGCGATTCATGCGCAATTCATGCAACAGGTTACCATATCGGTACGGATTGGCTATTGCCCCCCCGCCGCCTTATGACGATGCGAAACAGAAAGAAAAGCGATGCCTAACCGATTTTTGCTGCTGATCCTTGCCGCACAAACGCTTGTTTTTAGCGGAAATACGTGGGCGCAGCCGATTGTGTCGCCCGCACCTGCCTACGCCGTTCAGGCGGAGGGTGCGGCCTATGCAGACGTCGCCGATCTGGTCGTGATTTCTCCGTTGATTGTCGATGCCACGATAAAAAGTGCCGCAAAGATTGCGCCAGAACAGTCTGTTGGCGTTCCCGCGAACATGCAGCGGATGCTCGTCGAGGCCGATGTGCTGGCGTTGATTCGCGGTCAGGGCGGCGTGACGCCGCGGGTCAAGTTCCTGCTCGATCTGCCCAAAGATGCCAGAGGCAAAGTCCCCAAGCTAAAAAAGCAGCGCTTGTTTCTGTTGGGTAGCACGGTTGCCGGACGTCCCGGAGAAATCCGGCTCTCGCGACCCAATGCCGTGATTCAATGGAGCGCCGCGAACGATGTGCTGGTTCGTGCGATTACCCAGGAGACAGTGCAAATTGACGCGCCGCAACGGATAACCGGCATCGCCAGCGCATTCTACAGCGCAGGAACAGTCTTGGGAGAAGGCGAGACCCAGGTGTTCCTGAAGACCGAGAAGGACCAGCCGATGTCGCTTTCGGTTTTAAGCCGTCCGGGGCAGGATAAACGATGGGCGATATCGACCGCTGAGGTCATCGACGAATCGGCGACGGCGCCTTTGCGTCACACATTATTGTGGTACCGCCTGGCCTGCGGCCTGCCACGCGATCTGAATGCCGAACTCGTCGAAGCCGCAGAAAGCGATAATGCTGCCCGGGCCCAGGCCGACTATAAATTTGTCATCAATGCCTTAGGGCCTTGCGGCCGCAAGCGTTAAGGGGCGTTGTGAAACGGCTTTGCTTCGGCAAGGACCAGCGTGAACCAGTCGTCTGGGTCGCTATATTCTTTCACCGGGCTCCAGCCGCCTGCCCTGAGCAGCATTCGCAGGCTACGCAGATCATATTTGTGGCTGTTTTCGGTATGAATGGTTTCGCCTTGCGCTATTTCGAAACGCCGCCCCCCAACCACAAACCCGACATCGCACGTCGCCTCCAGATGCATTTCGATCCGCGCTTCTATGTCATTCCAGATTGCCTGGTGGGCAAAAGCGTGGACGGGGATATTTCCGCCCAGTTCGAGGTTGATGCGTTCAAGCAGATTGAGGTTAAAAGCCGCCGTCACGCCCGACGCGTCATCATAAGCCGGTATCAGCACCTCAAGCGGTTTGATCCGGTCGAAGCCGATCAGCAACATCGCGCCTTCGCCTAATATACCGCGCATATGCCGCAACATATCGACGCCGCTGCGCGGGATGAAATTGCCGATGGTGGAGCCGGGAAAAAAGCCCAGGCGAGGAAGATCATCAACAGCGTCGGGCAATTCCATGCCGTTAGTGAAGTCTGCCTCCACCGGATAAACCGGCAGTGCTGGGAACTTGGCCTGCAACGCGGCAGCCGCATCGCGCAGATAATCCCCCGAGATATCGATGGGAATATAGGCGGTGGGCGCAACGGCGTCCAAAAGCAGCGGCGTTTTGGTGGCGCTACCGGCACCGAACTCGATTACCGCCCGACCCGTCCCGACCCGCGCAGCGATATCGATGCGGGAGTTTTCGAGGATTTCTGTCTCGACACGGGTCGGATAATATTCGGTCAGATGTGTGATGTCGTCGAACAATTCGGAGCCACGCTCGTCATAGAACCAGCGCGCCGGGATTGCGCGGCGCGGGCCAGTCAATCCGGCAAGCACGTCTGATTTAAATTGCGAATCAACCATCGCGGGCCAGACGAAGACCCGTGAACTGCCAGCGTTGGTGCGGGTAAAAAAAATTCCGATAGCTCGCGCGCAGATGGCCGCGCGGTGTCGCACAACTGCCGCCGCGAAGCACAAACTGCCCGCTCATGAA
>JANONL010000015.1:0-9974 GCA_031420815.1 Sphingomonadales bacterium
CGTTCACGGCGGCACGGTAATGGCCGAAGGCACGCTCAAGACCATCCTGAAAGCCAAATCGCTCACCGCCGATTATCTCAACGGCACGCGCGAAATCGCGGTTCCCAAGACGCGCCGCAAGGGCAACAAAAAGAAGCTGACAGTCCACGGCGCGCGCGCCAATAACCTGAAGAACGTCACCGCGAGTATCCCACTCGGCACATTCACCTGCATCACCGGCGTGTCGGGGTCGGGCAAGTCGAGCTTCACCATCGACACACTCTATGCGTCTGCCGCGCGGTCGCTGAACGGTGCGCGGATCATTGCGGGCGCGCATGACAAGATCAGCGGCCTCGAAAATTGCGACAAGGTGATCGACATCGACCAGTCGCCGATTGGCCGCACCCCGCGCTCGAACCCGGCGACCTACACCGGTGCCTTCACCAACATCCGCGACTGGTTCGCACAACTGCCCGAAAGTGCGGCGCGCGGCTATAAACCGGGCAGGTTCAGTTTCAACGTCAAGGGTGGCCGCTGCGAAACGTGCAGCGGCGACGGTTTGATCAAGATCGAAATGCACTTCCTGCCCGACGTCTATGTGACGTGCGAGGAATGTAATGGCCGCCGCTACAACCGCGAAACGCTGGAGGTCAAATGGAAGGGCATGTCGATCGCCGACGTGCTCGACATGACGGTTGAGGACGCGGTCGAAGTGTTCAAGGCCGTCCCGCCGATCCGCGACAAAATGGCGATGCTGGCCGAGGTTGGCTTGGGCTATGTCAAAGTCGGGCAGCAGGCAACGACATTGTCCGGCGGCGAGGCGCAGCGTGTCAAACTCGCCAAGGAACTCGCGCGACGTTCAACCGGCCAGACACTCTACATTCTCGACGAGCCGACCACCGGCCTCCATTTCGAGGACGTCCGCAAACTCCTCGAAGTGCTCCACCGCCTGGTCGAACAGGGCAACAGTGTGGTGGTCATCGAACATAATCTCGACGTCATCAAAACTGCCGACTGGGTCATCGACCTTGGCCCAGAGGGCGGGGTCAAGGGCGGGGAGATTGTCGCCGAGGGCACGCCCGAACAGGTGGCGAAAGAACCGCGCAGCTACACCGGGCATTATTTGGCACCGATGTTGGCCAAGGCGAAGTAAATCCGCACCTGATCGCATGGTGGTTAATGATATCACCGCATGCCCGGCACCGCTTGCCGCATGGCAGGTTAGGTCTGCCCATCGGCATATATCCTAAAAACCGCGTATTCCGTAAGGTAAAAACGCGACGAACGGAGAATTACACCCTGCCTACCTGTGTAAAATTAACTAAATTTTAACGATTTCTATTCATAAAGGTTAACATAAGCGGGGCAGGCTTTAACCGATCGAGTGCTATTATGGCGTACACCCACTCTCTCGAACCGCAGTTGTCGACAGCAGAATTGCGTTTGCTTGGGTATCTTTACCAGAAATGGCCGCTGTCCGCTTCGGTGACACCGCGTACCGCATCATTGGTCGGGAATGATAATGGCAATGCAGCATTCGTCGACATGATGCAGACGCTTAACGACAACGGGCTAATATCATACGAAGCCTTCCTGATCGAGGCATCGTCGGGTCTGCGCTTTATCGAAACGATGATTACGCCGCGCGGCAAGGAGGCTTTGCGGCTAGCCGAGGTCGAGGCATGAACGTTGGTTCGCGAAGGACGTCGTCAACCTGAAACCAGTTCAGCATTACGGTGTTTGTGCAGGTTTTAGTATTTTATCATCAATGGCGTCAATTCTGTGCCTTACCCTTGACCGGCTTTTCCGCCAGCTTCATCGTTTTCGATCCCAGCCGGGTCAGCGTTTCCATAGCATAATGTAGCTGAAAATCTTCGATGCCTTTGGTCTTCAATTCTTCCGCCGTCATCGCGAAGCGCGGGTCATTGGCGATATCTTCTTCCAATTCCTTGTCATCCGCCTGCACTTCATTGATCAAATGGCGGCGCAGGTCAGTTTCGCGGATCGAAACGCGTTTCTTGTAGTCGGGGTCGGACAGCTGCGGCACCTGAATATCGGGCTTGATCCCGCCTTCCTGCACCGAACGACCGGATGGCAGATGATAACGGGCGACCGTCAACCTCAAGCCAGTGTCGCGGGTCAAAGGCAGCACGTTTTGCACCGAACCTTTGCCGAAGCTGCGTTCACCCATGACAAGACCACGGTGATGATCCTGCAACGCCCCTGCGACGATTTCGGAAGCCGAAGCCGAACCTGCGTCGACCAGTACGATGACCGGTAGGCCACCGGCAGCATCGCCCGGAACCGCGCTTTCCGACCAGTAACGCTGGATATCGCGCTTGTCGCGGCCACGCTCGGAAACGATCTCGCCGCTGTCGAGGAAGGCATCGGATACCGCAACCGCCTCGTCCAGAATGCCTCCAGGGTTGGATCGCAAGTCAAGAATATAACCCAACGGCTTTCCACCTAACGCCTTCTTGACGCCGGATATCGCGGCAACCACATCGGACCCGGTATCTTCTGAAAATCCGGTGACGGTGATAACGCCGATCTGGTCCTTCACTTCCCATTTGACCGGTTTCAGGTCGATAATAGCCCGGGTGATAGTAACGTCGAACGGCGCATCGCGACCCGGACGGATGATGGTCAGCTTGATTGAAGTGCCGGGTTGGCCGCGCATGGCCTCAACCGCTTCATCGAGCGTGCCGCCGTAAATCAGTTTACCATCAAGATGCGTAATGTAATCGCCGGACTTGATGCCGGCTTTGTCAGCGGGCGTGTCCTTGGTCGGCGCGATCACCTTCACTGCTTCGTCTTCCAAAGTGACGGACAGACCCAAACCGCCATATTCCCCGTCGATCTGTGTTTGCAGATTGCTGAAGTCCGATTTGTTCAGGAAGCCGCTGTGCGGATCGAGGCTGGCAAGCATCCCCTGGATGGCACCTTCCATCAACTGCTTGTCTTCAACCTTATCGACGTAGCTCGATTTAACACGCTTGTAGACCGCCAGAAACTCTTCCAATTCGCGAAACTGATCAGCGGTCGGTTGCGTCGCGGGGCGGGCAGTGCTCTGCGCAAGTATGGCCGTGGCGGGCAATGCTACTACCAAAGCAATAGCGAAAGTCGATTGAAGCAGCCGGTTTTTCATGGGCGCAGTCCTATCCTTTAATCCAATGCCGATTCGTATACCGGCGCAGTGACTATGGTGAAAGCACGTTTACCACAAAAAGCGCGGTTCGCTCGATCAGCAACTTTCAGCTGACCAAAGCGGCTATGTCCATAACGCGCCCATTGCGGCGGAGTTCCAGCGTTATTTCGGGCTGATCTTCGCGGGTTTGCCCCAATATCGTACCCTGGGCAACGTTCGCGCCTTTTGCGACATTCAGCGCAGCAAGATTGGTCACAAGTGTCGTCCAGCCCCCGCCATGTTCGATAATGACAATCTGGCCGAAACTCCGGTATCGCCCGGCATAGGTCACGCGACCGGCGGCAGGCGCGGCGACGGGCGAGGACGGCGGCAACGAAAGGCGCAGACCACGCTCACGATATCCGGTGCTATTCAATTCGTTGAACCCGAAAACGACCTCGCCGCGTCCGGGCACAAGATACACCGGTCCGCCCGGTGCCGACGGCGCTCCGTTCGACCCTGCGCGCAACGTCGGACCTTCAAGCGCAGCTAATGCTGCCGCCTTTTCTCCGCTCAACCGCAAAGTATCGATATTCGCGACAATATCGCGCGCGCGCTCGCCTTGGGCGATGGCTTGTTCGAACTCGATCGCGGCGTCGGCCGAAAGGTCGCCGACCTTACCGCGCGCGTCACCTTCCAATTTCGCCAGCGAGGCGCGCCGGCTACTGAGCCGGGTACGAGCGCTGTCCAGCGATTTGAGCGCGACAAGTTCCTGCGCGCGCAATTCGTTTTGAATCGCGATCTGTTGGCGAAGGGCACTGGTGCGACGCATGATTTCCGGCTGCACCGTTGCCATCACCGCACGCAGATGGATGTAATCGATTCGTTGTCCCGGCTGTGCAATCATCAATGCGGTTGGCCGCCCGGTCATTTGCTGCAACGCCGCGTTCAACCGCAGCATCGGCTCGCTTTCCTGCCCTAATTTTGAGCGCTGCGCTTGCTGGCGGCGGGCTATGATTGCGATGCGCGCGTTAGCGGCTTCGATTTGTGCAGCCGCTGCATCCATTTCCGCAGACAAAACTGCCCTTTGCGCGACAATCCGGTCGACTGCATTGGCAGCATTGCTTGCCTCTTGCCGCAAAAATTCGCTGCGTCTTTCTGCTACGACTGCCTTTGCCTTGGCATCGCGCAACGCCTGTTGCTGGGCATCGAGCATCGGAGCAATTCCTTGCGCCATCAACGCACCAGCCACGCCCAAGGGTGCCAGTGTCGCCGCCGATAAAGTAAGCCAAAACCGCATGACCCTACCCTTCACGATGATAGGGGTGATTGGCAATGATAGATGTGGCGCGGAACAATTGTTCTGCAAGCATCGCGCGCGCCATCAGGTGCGGCCAAGTCGCTTTGCCAAAGGCGATCAGCTTGTCTGCGCCTGCCCGTTCCGCATCGCCAAAGCCGTCGGCGGATCCGATCAGGAAGCGCGCCTCGCGCACGCCGTTGTCGCGCCAGTGCTCGAGCAGGCGCGCCAGTTCCACTGAACCCAAATGCTCGCCTTTTTCATCGAGAATGACGGTTTTGTAGGGGCTGTCGAAGGCGGGCAATTCACCACCCTTGTCCGGTAGCTCGCTATGCTTTGTCGGCCAGCTAATCCGCTTCAAATAGCGGTCAACCAAATCGGACTCTGGCGATCGGCCAATCTTGCCGCGCGCAATGATATGCAAGCGCATAGCCATATACGCCGTGGGTCCGTTTACGCCGAAGCAACTTCAGGCGCGTCGCCGAACGCCCACATACGCTCCAGATTGTAGAAGCTGCGCACCTCCGGGCGGAACAGGTGAACGATCACGTCCTCGGCATCGATCAGCACCCAGTCGGCGCTCGGCAAGCCTTCGATGCGCGCATGGCGACCCGCATGCTTTATCCGTTCGGCCAATTTCTGGGCCATCGAAGCAACCTGGCGCGACGAACGGCCACTCGCGACCACCATATGATCGGCGATGTTACTTTTGCCTTCTAACGGGATGGAGACGACTTCTTGCGCCTGGTCATCATCAAGTGACTGGAGGATGAGGGCATGGAGCGCGTCGGGGCTCAATGTTGGTCCTTTTGCTTTGGCAGTCGCCGTTGCAGTCGGGACGTGGCTGGTGTCGATCAAGTTTGCTCCTTAAAGCACAGTTTTGCGGGTAACGCCGTCACGCGTTCCCTGTTTTGTGGTGCATTGATACCAATATGGATCAGCGCGGCGAATTGCGGTTGCCGATCGCGGATCAGGACGAAAGCGCACAAAGACAAGCGCTGGCGTACTCCACTCTGTCCAGTGATGACGCTGGTCCGGACGCCGGACAAACCGTCTGAACCAGGCCATAGCGGGACCCGCAACAGCACGAGCATTATAGCCGGGTCGGGCGATAACTGCAATCGGCATCATTTGCGCTATTTCTCTCCATCGCCGCCAGTGATGAAATTGCAACAGATTGTCAGCGCCCATGATCCAGATAAAGCGTGCTTTCGGGTAGCGCGAGGTCAATTTACGAAGCGTATCGACAGTGTAAACTGTCCCGAATTCGCGCTCAATGGCAGAGACTTTGATTGGGCTGCGCCGCGCCTGCCGCTTGGCCGAAACGAGCCGGGCGGCAAGCGGAGCCATATCTTTTTTGGGCTTCAGCGGATTGCCCGGCGACACCATCCACCAGAATTCGTCGAGACCCAGCGCATCAATCGCAAACAAGCTAATCGACCGGTGGCCGCCATGTGCAGGATTAAACGAACCTCCCATCAGGCCGATGGTTTTCAAGGCCGCGTCTGCCCCTGCCCGTGCACCAGCCACTTATACGTTGTCAGTCCTTCAAGCGCGACAGGCCCTCGCGCATGGAGCCGTCCGGTGGCAATTCCAATCTCCGCACCCAGCCCGAATTCGCCGCCATCGGCGTATTGCGTCGAGGCGTTGTGCATCACGATCGCGCTGTCGACCTCTGCCAAAAAGCGTGCGGCGGCGGCGTTGTCGCCGGTGATAATGGCATCGGTATGGTGCGAGCCGTGGCGGGCGATATGTTCCATCGCCTCATCGAGCCCTGAAACGACCCGCGCTGAAATGACCGAATCGAGATATTCGGTGTCCCAATCGGTATCGTCGGCAGACACTGTGCGCGCATCCAACTCCATCAGCATATCGTCGGCCCGCACTTCGCAGCCCGCGTCGATCAGCGCAGCGACCAGCTCGGTAGGAGCGTCATAGTCCTGATCGATCAACAGAGTCTCTGTCGCGCCGCAAATCCCGGTCCGTCGCATCTTGGCATTGACTACCATCGCCTTGGCCATAACCGGATCGGCATCTTTGTGAACATAAGTATGATTGATGCCGTCGAGATGCGCGAGCACGGGCACCCGCGCCTCTTCCTGCACCCGCGCAACGAGCGACTTGCCGCCACGGGGAATGATCATGTCGATGGCCCCTTGCGCACGCAGCATCGCGCCGACTGCGGCCCTGTCTTGCGTTGGCACCAGTTGCACGGCATCGGCAGGCAAGCCCGCCCCGGTTATCCCCGCGATCATCGCCGCGTGGATTGCGCGGTTGCTGTTGACCGCCTCGCTACCGCCGCGCAAAATCACGGCGTTGCCCGAGCGAAGGCCCAAAGCCGCAGCGTCCGCAGTCACATTGGGGCGGCTTTCGTAGATGATCCCAAGCACGCCTACCGGCACACGCACCCGTTCCATGACGAGGCCATTGGGTTGAGTGTGCGTATCGATCACCTTGCCCACCGGATCGGTCAACACCGCAACCTGATCGACCGCCAACGCAATGCCCTCTATCCGGTCCGCATCCAGCCTTAGCCGGTCAAGCATCGCCGCAGATAGGCCAGAGGCTGCCCCCGCAGCCATATCAATGACATTGGCTGCCAGTATCTGCTTTCCTTGACAACGCAGCGCCGCAGCGGCGGCTTTCAAAGCCGCCGCCTTTATCTCGTCGCCCGCCATAGCAAGCACACGCGCGGCAGAGCGTGCTCGTGCGGTCATTTCGGCGATCTGTGTTTCGATATCGGTCATGGTCAATCGGTCGTAGATGCTCGCGTCATAAAGGGAAAGGCTGTCAACGATAATCCGCAGAAACTGGTGCTACGACAATCGAATCAAGGCCAATGCACTGTAATCTATAGTATTTCATGTTATGGGTCATGTTCTGTGGGCGGTAGACAAGCTTTTGTTCCATCGTTTGGATAACGTTTTCCACAACTCACCGCGCGACTCGCCCGACTCGTCACGAGTCTGCCTGATCCGAGTCGCATGACTGCAATTCGTCTGCTACCCGCCCCCCACAAACAAAAAAATGGGGTAGGGTCGTGTCGCTAAGGGCCAATGTAACCGGTTGGAAAAACCGGATGGCCGGATGGTTTGTTGACCGCGAGTTTTTCATGCGGGCCAATGGACAAGTTCGGTTCTTGAAAATATCTGCTGTATTGCAACGTCGCATTGCCAGCGTCGCTGTGCTTGTCGTCGGCTCATGGCTGGTGATCACGCTCGGTATGGCGGTCAACCAGTTCAGCGTTTCGTTCGAACGCATGGCGCTCAGCGAACAGGAAGCGCGCGTCCAGTCTGCCGAGGAACGCGTTGCCAGCTACCGCAACTCGATCGACGAGGTCACCAAAGACTTGCAGCGTCGCCAAACGATGCTTGAAAGCCTGAAGGACCAATATGCCGATACCGGGTTAACCGCAGAAGACCCTGCTGCGGCGACGCAGGAAGATCAGGCTGTCAAAAAGATTAGCGCGCTGGTTCCAGAGGCTGCCGGCCTTGCGCAAATCGAAGCGCGACAGATTCGTTTTGTTGAAAAGTTGACGAAATTTGCCGAGGTCCGCACCCGCAAGGCTGAGGCCGCCATCCGGCAGTTCGGTTTGAACCCGCAACTGTTGGCGCGTCAGGCACGCAGCGGACAGGGTGGTCCATTCATCCCGTTCTTCGGACCGTCCAAAAAAGAAGTACGTGACCCGCGCTTCACGCGCCTTGCCACGACGTTGGACCAAATGAACGCAATGGAACGCGCACTTGCAGCCATCCCGACCTCGATGCCTGCCGCTGTGATGCTCATGTCGAGCGGCTTCGGCTATCGCCATGATCCTTTCACCGGCGCAGGTGCCATGCATAGTGGCCTTGATTTCAAAGGCCCCGCTGGAACCGCGATTTTGGCTGCGGCTGATGGCAAGATTACTTCTGCTGGCGTTCAATCCGGCTATGGTAACTGCATCGAAATCACGCATGCTAATGGTTTGGTAACGCGTTATGCTCACCTTTCTGGCTTCAACGTTTTGCTTGGCCAACAGGTCAAGCGTGGCGTACAAATAGCGCGGATGGGCAGCACGGGCCGTTCGACCGGCAGCCATCTGCATTTCGAGGTGCGCTTGAATGGTCAGGCCATCAACCCGCGCAAATTTTTGGAGGCTAACCCTGATGTTCTCAAAGTCCAAGCCGTCGCTGGAAACCGTGCCGACGCTCCCACAAAGAAATCGTGAACCCATGCGTAATTCCGGACATACTTTCTCTATCATAGCCGCCGACGTCGAAATCATCGGCAACCTGAACGCGCGCGTCGATTTGCATATCGATGGCAAGGTTCAAGGTGATGTGACCTGCGGCAGTCTTGTGCAAGGCGAAGGCAGCTTGATCTCGGGCAAAGTCGTTGCCGCGTCGGCCCGGCTTTCCGGGCAAGTCGAAGGATCAATCGAAGCTGTCGAGCTTGTTATTGAAGCAAGCGCACGCATATCTGGCGACGTCACGTACGAGAACCTCACAATCGCTCCGGGCGGTCAGGTTGAGGGCAAGTTCAAGCACAAATCGGCAGGCGGTGTGCCAAATATCAGCCGGACAACAGTGGAGATAAGCAAGAACGATCCGTTGATATTGGGTGCTGAATCTAAAGTCGCATAAGTACCCCGCGCTACGTCAATTTGGAATCGGGCCGTCCAGTTTTGGACGGCCCTTTTATATGTGCGTCAGCCAAACCAAAAATGTGGCCCGAACCATCGCTGGTCCGGGCCTGAGTTGGATGTTCGCGGGAGGAACATCTGGAAGGGCGGGGCGTATCAGGAGTGGAGGGAACGCCCCGCCGCCAAGCTAAAATTTCTTTGTGGGTCGTGCGGACCAAATGAAAAACCGGTTCCCACTTTTTCTGCTGCACTCCCGATCAATAATTGTAGGCGCGTTCTCCGTGGCTGGAGAGATCAAGACCTTCGCGCTCTGCATCTTCACTCGGACGCAGACCCAGGGTCTTGTCGATGATGAAGAACAGAATGGCAGAGCCGATACCCGACCAGAGCAAGGTCACACCGACCGCCCAAGCCTGGGTGATCACCTGACCGCTCATCGAATAGTCACCAGCCTTGGCAACAACGCCGGTATAATCGAGCCAGCCTTGGCCACCCAAAGCCGGGTCAGCAACAATGCCGGTGGCAAGCGCACCGACGATGCCGCCGATGCAGTGGATACCGAACACGTCGAGCGTATCGTCATATTTGAACTTGTTCTTCACGGTGGAGACGAACAGGTAGCAGATCGGCGATACGACAAAGCCGAGGATGATCGCGGTCCCCGGATGGGCAAAGCCCGATGCCGGGGTAATCGCAACCAGTCCGGCAACCGCACCCGACACACCGCCCAAGAGCGACGGACGACCGTGCTTGATCTGCTCGACAATCGCCCAGGCAACCGCTGCTGCCGCAGTACAGACAAAGGTGTTGATAAAGGCAACCGCGGTGATGCCATTGGCTTCAAGGTTGGAACCCGCGTTGAAGCCGAACCAGCCCACCCAGAGCAGCGATGCGCCGATCATGGTCATGGTCATGCTATGCGGAGGCGTGGCTTCCTTGCCGTGGCCGAT
>JANONL010000016.1:0-2601 GCA_031420815.1 Sphingomonadales bacterium
CACCGGGGAAGGTCTTGGTCATCCCCTTCATCACGTAGCTATATTGCGCGGCCATGAAAAAACTCTCTTGTCTATGAAAATGTCAGTGATTTGGCGCTGCCCTAGCTATCTCGCCGCATTGTCGCAAGGCGGGATTGCAAAAGCGCCGCAGGTCATTAAGCCTGCGTTCCATGAAAAACACGATCTATGCCCTTAGCGCCGCAGCGACGCTGCTTTCCGCCCCCCAGCTCGCCATTGCAACGCCTCCCCCGCCGCCAGTTTACACGGTCGAGATGGTGCGGGATGGTGCGCTGAACGACGATGTCACGGCTTACGATATCGTTGAGGGTTTAACCACCGAGATTGGGCCGCGTCAGGGCGGCACGCCTGCCGAAGCAAAAGCGCGAGTATGGGCTGTGGCGAAATTGAAAATGTTGGGGTTCGAAAATGCGCGCGTTGAAGAATATCAAATGCCCACATGGGTTCGCGGCAACGAGACCGCCGAAGTTGTTGCGCCATTCCCGATGAAATTGGCGGTTACCGCGCTCGGCAATAGCGGTAGCACTGGTGAGGCGGGTTTAGAGGCTGAAATTGCCTATTTCCCGACGCTCGAGGCTTTGCGCGCCGCGCCCGACGGCAGCGTCAAAGGCAAAATCGCTTTTGTCAGCCACGCAATGAAAGCAACGCAAGACGGCAGCAGTTATGGCACATTCGGCCCTGCCCGTTTTGTCGGCCCAAATATCGCCGCCAAGAAAGGAGCGGCGGCTATCGTCATCCGGTCGGCAGGCACCGATTATCACCGCAACCCGCATACCGGGAATACCAATTTCGAAGCAGGCGTGACGCCCATTCCTTCTGGCGCACTCTCCATCCCCGACGCCGAAAATCTGGAGCGCATGCTTTTACGTGGTCAGCCGGTGCGGATAAGACTCAAACTGACCCCCAAAAATATTGGTATGCAGTCATCGGGCAATGTCATCGCCGAAGTCAAAGGCTCGAACCCTAAACTGCCCATGATCGTGATCGCCTGCCATCTCGACAGTTGGGATTTAGGGACAGGGGCAATCGATGATGCTGCGGGGTGCGGGATAATCACTGCTGCGGCAGCCAGACTTAAGTGGATGGGGCAACCCAAACGCACAGTCCGGCTGTTATGGGCAGGAGCAGAAGAAGTCGGTGTTTGGGGCGGCAAGGATTATGGCGCTAAGCACGCCACCGAACAGCATGCGTTTGCTATGGAATCCGATTTCGGTGCAGGCAAGGTCTGGGCCGTAGATTTCAACCTGCCCGAATCGGCAAAGATGCTGCGCGAGAAAATAACGTCGGCACTAGCTCCCTTGGGCGTCGTCCCGCGCAAGCAAAATGCAGGGGGAGGCGCGGACGTCGAAGCGATTATCGCCGCGCAGAAGCTCGGCATAATCGACCTGCAACAGGACGGTACCAAATATTTCGACCTGCACCACACCCCCGACGATACGCTAGACAAGATCGAGAAGGCCGAACTGCGCCAGAATGTCGCGGCTTGGGTGGCGACGCTAGCGCTGGTCGCCAATTATGAAGGCGAACTAAAGCCGGAACCCAAACCATGAAAGCGCCGAGCGCATTCTTGCCGTTCTTTGTGTTGATGGCGTGCTCGCAAACGCCTGACGCACCCGCCACTCAGGTCGAGGCTGACATAACACCGCAAAAACAGCTGGACGCGGAGGCCAAGAGCATCGAGCAAGCGGCTGACGATGCGGTCAAGCTGATCGAGGCGGATGCAAAAGCCGAAAGTGATTCTGCGGCATCGACCAATTCAGGCCGGTAACTATCACCAGTGGGCAATAAGTGGTCGGGGTGACAAGATTCCAGCAAATAGCTGGAATCACTTAAGAAAATAAGGCATATTCCCCTACACAGCACCTGCACAGTTATGGAACTCCGCGCGCTTTCGCTCCAAACCTGCACAGTTTCTGCACAGTGGAGTATGGGAATGGCGTTCATCACCGACAAGGAGGTTCTGAAATCCGGCCTGATCATTTTCAGGCGTGGCGATGTCGAACACCGCAATTTTTATTGCCGCATCAAGCTCCCCAAAGAGGATCGCTACAAGACGATTTCGCTTCACACCTCGGACCGGGAGTCTGCCCGCGACCGAGCGTTCGATCAGGATGCCGATATCCGGTTTCGGGTGAAGCACGATGTAGCCGTGTTCAATCGTCCGTTTCGGCAGGTGGCGGCAGACTATCTCCAGACGCAGCAGCGCCGGGCCGATACGGGTGAGGTTTCCCATGACCGGGTGAAAAATCTCCGAAACGCCTTCAAGAAGGCGCTCGAAGATTATGTGGGTAGCACCCAGATCCACCTGATCGGCCAGGACAGTTGGGCAGCTTATCCGACGTGGCGGCGTGAAAACGGCAAGGGCCGTTTCCGCGAGCATATCAGCGATGCGACAATTCAATTTGAGATGGGCGCGCTCAACGCGGTGATGAACTTCGCCATCACCAAGCGGCTTGTGCCTGCCAGCTACCGTTTTGAAGGCAGGCCAAAACTCAAAACCATGCGCCGCGACGAATTCACGATTGAGGAATATCGCAAACTGCACAGCGTCGGGCGCAAATGGATCAGGGCGGCGACAACACC
>JANONL010000017.1:0-2918 GCA_031420815.1 Sphingomonadales bacterium
CCAGCCGACCAGTGCCCGCAAGGCGGTCAAGACGCTGTTGATGCGAAACAGTTTCAAGTGTAACCACTTCCCTATGGCCAATGCCCAGCACGTTTATGACAGCCCGCCGCCGCACGCAAATGCGGACTGGACGATTGCGCAAAATTGGGATGCGTTCACCGCCGACGATCACGCAATGTGGGACCAACTGTTCGAGCGGCAATCGGCAATGCTGCCGGATCGGGCGGCCGATGCGTTTCTGCGCGGGATAGATGTGCTGAAACTGTCGAAGCCGGGTATTCCCGACTACCGTGAACTCAACGCGCGATTGACCGCGGCAACGGGCTGGCAAGTTGTCGCGGTGCCGGGGTTGGTCCCCGATGCGGTGTTTTTCGACCATCTGGCCAACCGACGTTTCCCGGCGGGTAATTTTATCCGGACGCCCGAGCAGCTGAATTATTTACAGGAACCCGACGTGTTTCACGACGTCTTTGGCCATGTGCCGATGCTCGCCGACCCGGTGTTTGCGGACTATATGGTGGCTTACGGACAGGGCGGCTTACGCAGCCTTGGTTTTAATGCACTCGACCATCTGGCGCGGTTATATTGGTACACCGTCGAGTTCGGCCTGATCCGCGAAGCTGGTGCCTTACGCATTTACGGCGCGGGTATCGTATCGAGCTATGCCGAGAGCGTTTTTGCCCTCGATGATGCCAGCCCCAACCGCATCGGATTCGATCTGATGCGGGTGATGCGTACCGACTACCGGATCGACGATTTTCAGCAGAATTATTTCGTAATCCCGAGCCTTCAATATTTGCTCGAGGTGACGGTGAAAACCGACTTTGCGCCGCTTTATGCGGAGCTCGAGCAGCAACCCGATATTGCGATTGCTGACATCTTGCCGGACGACGAGGTTATCACGCGCGGCACTCAGGAATATGCGAAAGGGGTCGGCCACTTAAAAGGGAGGTAAAAAGCGACCGACCCCCCGCGCTTGCTGCGCCGTTAAGGCAGCAACACGGTATCGACGACGTGGATCACGCCGTTCGATTGCATGACATTGGCGATCGTCACGGTGGATTTGCCACCCTTCGCATCGGTCAGGACGAGCTTGCTGCCCATCATCCGCGCCGACAATTTTTGGCCTTGGACGGTGGTCAGCGTTGCCGTGCCGTTACCGGCCTTGATTGCAGCTGCGATGTCGGTGCTGGTCATTGTGCCAGCGACAACATGGTATGTCAGCACGCTGGTCAGCATCGGTTTGTTTTCGGGTTTCAGTAAAGTTGCAACGGTACCGGCGGGAAGCTTGTCGAACGCCATGTTGGTCGGCGCGAAAACGGTGAATGGTCCAGGGCTCATCAAGGTATCGACCAGGCCTGCCGCTTTGACGGCGGCAACCAAAGTTGTGTGATCTTTTGAATTGACGGCATTTTCGACGATATTCTTGGTCGGATACATTGCAGCGCCGCCGACCATCGGGTTTTCCATTTGATTGCTGGTCATGGCGCTGGCGCTCATGTTGTCGTCGGACATCGACGTACATCCGCCGAGGCTGAACGCAGCTACGCCAATCGCCGACACCATTATCTTTGCTGAGGCATTCTTCATCTTTTCTGTCCCTATCAGTGCATGCGCCGTTATTGGGCGCTGGTGACAGCAACGGTAAAGTTTGACCTACGGATGCACGCTTTGCGAAAAATTTAAATCGAAACAATCTTGCCACTGGCGATCACTGGCCCTGTCGGTTGGCCGCCGGGCGCGCCGCCTTGCAGTTCAGGGGTGATCGCAAGCGTTGCACCCTGGTCGATGAAACCACGAAGATCGGCATTGATGCTAATTTGCGAAGGTGCGTCACCGCGCACGATACCCAGCGAACGCGCTGTTCCGTCGGCGGGAATAATCCAAAGTTCGGGATAGAGCTTGCCGGTGTCGAGCGATACCGGCGTTAGCAGCATCTGGCCGTTGCTCGCGTCATAACGCGCGGTGAGCGATGCCGCTCCGGTCTCGCTACCCAAGGCCGCAATCAACGGCGTTGCAGGAGTAGGCGGGGCAACCGGTGCCGGTTGTTGCAAAAGAATTACCGCCAGAATCGCTGCTGCGCTGGTCGATATTCCGGCAATCATTTGCCAGATACGCAAACTGCCGCGTCCAACATCCTGTGCTGTAGGTTGCGGCAGAGCAGCTTCAACCGCATTCCAAACCGATTGCGGGACCGACGTGTCGTTGCCATCGATAATCGGCCGCAACCGCATCCGCCAAGCTTCAACCTCTGCAGCAAAATCTGCATCAGTCGCAATCCGCGCTGCAGCGGACGCATCTGTCGCCGGGTCGAGTAAACCCAGCGCATATTCGCCAGCCAAGGCGATATCGTCTTCGCTCAGCATGGTCATGATTGCCCCTCCATGCCCTGGCCTTCGATACAATGGCGCAGCTTTAACAAAGCGCGCCTGATCCTGCTCTTGACCGTCCCCAAAGGCGCGCCTTCCTGTGTCGCCAGATCGGTATATGTAGCGCCGCCGATAAAGGCGCAGCGAATGAAATGAGCATCGCGCCGGTCAAGATCGTCGATACAGGAGTTCAAAACCCGGTTATCGCCCGCCGCCAGCATTACTGCATCCGCCAATGGTTCAGGATCGGCCACCTCTGCCGCTTCGTCCAGCGATGTCAGCCCCGCCTTGCCCCTTGAACGCAGCCGGTCGATCGCGCGATTTCGCGTGACCGTTACCAGCCAGCTGATCGGGCTGGCACGGCCTGCTTCAAAGCTCGCGGCTTTGTTCCAGATGGTGAGATAGGCTTCTTGCAATGCTTCTTCCGCTTCGGTTCTGTCGGGGAAGATACGCAAGCACACACCGAATAGTTTCGCGGACGTCTGCTTGTAGACGGTTTCGAAAGCCGACCTGTCGCCTTTGCCAGTGCGGATGAGCGCGTCGGCGAGT
>JANONL010000018.1:0-1620 GCA_031420815.1 Sphingomonadales bacterium
CGATGGAGCGGGTAAGCTGGTTCACCGGCTGGATGGCTGGCGAGAGGTGGTAGATGACGCCTTGAAGCTAGCGTGGGATGATCTGGCGGCGGATGCCGCCGAACCCAACGCCTTCAGCGAAAGCTGGTTTCTAAGCCCTGCATTAGAGCAGTTCGACCCGCTAGGCCGGGTGCAGATGTTCACCTTGTGGGATGCCGGGCGGATTGTTGCTTTGATGCCGATCGCGTCACAGCCGCAATATGGCCGTTGGCCGGTGCCGCATGTGCAGAACTGGTTGCACCATAACGCGTTCCTCGGGGCGCCATTGGTCAGGGCGGGATATGAGCGGGCTTTTTGGGCGGCGTTGTTGGCGTCGCTCGATGCCCAGCCGGGGCAGGCATTGTTTGCGCATTTCAATTGTCTGGCAGTCGGTGGGCCACTGGCTGTCGCGCTCGACGAGGTGTGCCGTGACCACAACCGCCGCTGTGCGTTGGTCCACCGTGAGGAACGCGCGTTGCTGGCCGGTGACGTAACGCCAGAAGCCTATTTCGAAGCAGCGGTGCGCGGCAAAAAGCGCAAGGAATTGCGGCGACAGAAGAACCGGCTGGCCGAGGAGGGCGCTCTCAGCTTTGTGCGGCATCTGGATGACACTAACCTTGCTGAATGGACGACCGAGTTTCTTACACTCGAACGGGCCGGGTGGAAGGGCGACAATGGTTCGGCGCTTGATTGCTTGCCGCAAACCCGCAACTTGTTTGCCGATGCGCTGATTGGGGCTTCGGCACAGCACAAGCTTGAACGGCTCGAACTGCGGCTCGACGGCAAGCCGCTGGCGATGCTGGTCAATTTCTTGTGCAGGCCGGGCAGCTTTTCGTTCAAAACTACATTCGATGAGGAATATGCCCGGTTTTCGCCGGGCGTCCTGCTCCAGATCGAAAACTTGGCGCTTCTGAGCCGTGAGGACACGCTTTGGTGTGATAGCTGTGCTGCGCAAGGGCACCCGATGATCGATAGCCTGTGGACCGGTCGGCGCACAATTGGCCGCTATTCGGTAGCCATCGGCGGTTCGGGAAGGCGGGCAATCTTTGCTGCGCTTTCAAAAGCGGAACAGGCGCGTAGCGCTGTACGCAAATCATCCGCGATGCTCCAAGACGAAGGAAGCGACGCATGACTGCTGTTTTTGATTCCGCCAACCGGTTGGCTTTTGTCGCGAATTATCCCGAAACACCGCACAAGCTTAACCATCTGCTGGGTGACCATCCGCTGTTAACGATAGAGGCATTGGCGCAGTTGGGTGAAAAATTGCCGTCCGCGTCGGTCGAATATAACAAGGCTGACCTGCCCGTCGGCATCGATCCGGCTTTGGTGCCCGCCAACGGTATGACCATCGGCGACACCATCCGCCATGTCGAAACCAGCGAGAGCTGGGCTGTGCTAAAGAATATCGAGCAACGCCCCGAGTACAATGCGTTGTTGCTGGGGCTGCTCGCCGAACTCAAACCGCATATCGAGGCAAAGACTGGCCGCATGCTAAGGCCGCATGGCTATATCTTCGTGTCGAGCCCGGATGCGGTGACGCCGTATCATTTCGACCCCGAACACAATATCCTGCTGCAACTGCGCGGATCGAAAGTGATGACC
>JANONL010000019.1:0-5668 GCA_031420815.1 Sphingomonadales bacterium
GGTTGACCTAGCCTTTTACGAACGGCTGGTCGCTTGGGCAAAGGAGAACAGCGTCTGGATACTGTCCGACCTTGCCTATTCAGAACTCTATTTTGACGGCAACCCGACGCCTTCGATTCTGCAGGTAAAAGGTGCCAAGGACGTCGCTGTCGAGTTCACGTCTTTGTCCAAAACCTATTCGATGGCGGGCTGGCGCATTGGTTTTGCGGTCGGCAACAAGCAATTGATCGCGGCGATGACGCGGGTAAAAAGCTATCTTGATTATGGTGCATTCACGCCGATACAGGCAGCGGCCTGTGCGGCGCTCAACGGCCCGCAGGATATTGTCGAGAAAAACCGCCAACTTTACCACAAGCGGCGTGATGTGATGGTAGAAGCCTTCGGTCGCGCCGGATGGGAAATCCCACCGCCGCGCGCATCCATGTTCGCATGGGCGCCGCTGCCGCCTGCCTTGGCGCATTTAGGTAGTCTCGAATTTTCCAAACAACTCCTCACCCACGCCAAGGTCGCGGTCGCACCCGGCGTAGGTTACGGCGAGGACGGCGAAGGCTTTGTCCGCATCGCGATGGTCGAAAACGAACACCGACTCCGCCAGGCAGCGCGCAATGTGAAACGCTATTTGCAGTCGATGGGGGTCAACACGCCCGGGCAATCGAAGGCGATTTAGGCGTGTTACGCAGTCGCCAACTCAATAGGTTGCTTCACCGTATTTGTTGGCACCCGATGATCCCGGCAGGCACATGAAAACGAGCAATATAAGGCCGCCCAAATAAGGGATAAAGCTCAGTAAATAGAGCCATCCTGAAAGCCCTTGATCGTGGAAGCGGCGGACGGTTACGGAAATGTTGGGCACAAAGAATATTAGCAGATATGCGGCCAGCGCGAATATTATGCCGAACACAGCGTTACCATTGTCGGACGCGCTGCTATCGAACCCGAACAGCACAAAAAATATCGCGACCAAAGTGAACAGAACCAACGTCTGGAATAATGTGTACATCCAATATTCCATACGACATGATCTGCCACCGAATTCGGCATAACGGTTCAAAGGCATCAGCATCCATTCCATATTCGATCTCCAATAATGCAAATGATAGCCTTGCCTCAGCGCGGCAATGCGTGCAGCGTTACCGTGATATTCTTAACAAGAAATCTGCGGCTTAGGCTTTATTGAAAGACATCCACCGGTTCATGCCCCGCTCCGACTTTGCCTTCCGTCACCGCTTCCGCGTGCGCTGGTCAGAAACCGATGCGCAGGGCGTCGTGTTCAACGCCCGCTATCTTGATTATGCCGACATCGCGATCACCGAATATTGGCGGGCGGCGCAGCTGCGGGAAAAAAGTGGCGACGATCCGCTGGAGTTTCACGTCAAAAAGGCAACGGTGATATGGTTCGCACCGATCAAGCCCGATGAGATGATCGAGGTCATGGCCCGCACATTGGCCGTTGGCAGGACCAGCATGACTCAACTGGTCGAAATCCATGGAGCACGCGAAGATGGCGCTGACGATCTCCGCGCAGCAGTCGATTTGGTTAGCGTTTTCGTCGATCTCTCCACCCACCGACCGCAGCCCTTGCCCGAATGGATCGGCTTGGCGTTCGCCGAATTTGACGACCGTGCCAAAAGCGCGGCGCTTGCAAGCACGAAAGCCTGAGTCTAGGCATTGGCGATGCAAGTTTCGATGCGACCGGTTCTGATATGCGCGCTGATCGCGGCGACCGTTGCAACGGTGTCCTGCACGCCCGCCGACAATACCGACCGGCTGGAAACATCCAAAGATTTTCCGAGAGCATACCGCCCGGTTTCGCTCGCCGGCGACACGCAATTCTCCAATGAAGCGGCGCGCGACGAGGCCGGAGAGGCCAAGTTCGTGATGGATTGGGCAGGAATCACGCCCGGAACCACGGTCGCTGACATCGGTGCGGGCGAAGGATATTATACGATCCGGCTGGCCGAACGCGTGGGCGCAAAGGGCAGGGTATTGGCGCAGGATATCAACCGCGGCGCTTTAGACCGATTGGGCGAGCGCGTTAGTCGCGACCGGCTCGACAATGTCGCGATTAAAGAAGGTGCGGTCGATGACCCGCGCCTACCCGAACACAGCTTTGACCGGATTTTCATGGTCCATATGTATCACGAGGTCGAAGAGCCTTACGCGTTTCTTTGGCGGCTACGCCCGGCGCTGGCCAAAGGGGGGCAGGTGCTTGTGGTTGATCGTGACCGGCCAACCGACCAGCACGGCATTCCGCCCAAGCTTTTGTTCTGTGAATTTGAGGCAGTCGGTTTTCGTCTTATCGGCTTTAGCGAGCAGTTGAACCTGGGTGGCTATATGGCCCGATTCGAGCTGACCGGAAACCGGCCCGACCCCAAATTTATCAAAACCTGCGGTACCCCAACCAAAAAATGACCCCCAACCCCTTAAAGGGGTGGAGGGCCAAGCTGCAATCCTGCCTTTGGGGTTCGGGGGAATGGCAGGCTGCAAACTCATAAACAACGGCACTAATGTCGCCGATATTAATAGCAATTTCGCGGATGACGTTATCTGTGAGAGCGTCGCGCGACTCGGTCATGGCCTTATAAATACACCATTTTACATATTTGTGTCAAAAATCCCGACACCGTCACTTTAATCGCCGTCAAAACCAATAAGGCTTTGCACTTTTATTCCTGCCGCTTTCAGTTTTCGCGTGCCGCCCAAGTCGGGGAGATCAACGATGAACAAAGCCTGCTTTACCACGCCGCCTGCGCGCGTAATAAGATTTATCCCCGCCATGGCGGTACCGCCAGTGGCGATCAGGTCATCGACGAGCAGCACTTTTTGTCCTGCACGAACATGCCCGACATGCATCTCGATCCGGTCGGTGCCATATTCGAGTTGATAGTCCGCACCGATTTTTTCGCCGGGAAGCTTGCCGGGTTTGCGCAGCATGAGTTTGCCCAGCCCCAATGCGTAGGAAAGCCCCGCAGCAACAATGAAACCGCGCGCCTCAATTCCCGCAATCAGTTCGGTGTCAGGCGCGACCATCGCCGCCAGCCGGTCGATTGTCGCCCGAAAGCCGGGACCGTCGAGCAGCAATGTCGAGACGTCACGGAACATGATGCCTGGCTTCGGATAGTCGGGAATATTGCGGATGAGCGCGGCGAGGTCGGCGTTGTCGGTCATTGCCTCTGTCTGCCTTTTGTCGCGTGTTGCAGCAAGAAAATCTGAAGCATATTGATAAGCAATAAACTGCTTGACGATCTTCAATTATATTATTATTGATAAACAATAATATTAATATTGGAGAACGATATGAGTACCCATTCGCATAATCGCGTTCTGCTAACCACACGGTGGCTGATCTATCTGATAATGGCGCTGATTGCCTTTGCCGGAGTGGTGCTGTCGTGTGTCGCGGTGGCGCTGCCGTTTTTCTGGGACGAGGCGGCCCTGAATATCGCCAAGGAATATCCATCACTCAATGCGGCGGCGCTGTTCCCGCAGCTCTATATCGTGTTTGCTTTTGGAATAATCATTCTCGGCCTCGTTTGGACGATCATGCGAAAGCTGCTCGCAATTGTCGACAGCGTTGCCGAGGGCGACCCGTTTATCCGTGCCAACGCTATCCGGTTGAAAGTGATCGGCTGGTTGATGCTTGCCGCCCAGATCATCGGTATTCCGCTCGCCATTGCGGCTCGCGAAGCTGCCGACCTGTTTGGCGAAAACAACGTCGATCTCGATATATCGCTGACCGGCATTCTTGCCATCCTGCTGGTCTTCATTCTTGCAGGTATCTTCGAACGCGGCGCAGAAATGCGTGAAGAGCTGGAAGGGACGGTCTGATGCCAGTCACCGTAAAACTCGACGACCTGCTTTATGCCCGGCGGATGACGCTGACCGAATTGGCCGAGCGCGTGGACATTACACTTGCCAACCTGTCGATCCTGAAAACGGGTAAGGCTAAAGCCATTCGATTTTCCACGCTGGAATCGATCTGCAAGGTTTTGGAATGCCAACCGGGTGATTTGCTCGGCTTCGAAGAAGGAGACGTCTGATGCATTTCGCGATAAAATTATCGATCCCGCCGCGGTTACTGCTGCTTGTGTCGATGGTCGTCACCATGATCATTCTCGCAAACTGACCCGGACCGATCAAAAGCAAAAGGCGGCCCCGCAAAGGCCGCCTTTTTTGCTGCGCCAATCAGCGCCCGCGCGATGAACGGAGGATTAATATCGGCGTCAACCAGTTGAACCTCAGATTAACCCCGGTCGGGTTTGCTCCATTCAACGCACCGGTCGCACGCTGTGGCGGTTGTTGTTGTCGGTTTGTGGCAAATCGTTTGTTCGGTCTTGGTCAACATCTGGAAGGAAGAGAAAATGATCCGAGGAAACAAGAATGTGACCACCGCGCGGATGGCAATCTGTGCAGCACTTTTATGCGGGACAAGCGCAGCATTTGCACAGGATACCGCAATCGCACCAACGGTTGAAGCCGCACCGTCGCCGCCTGTTACTGCACCGGTTGTCGCACAGCCGACACCAGAGGTCGCGACTGTCGTTGCTCCGCCCCCTGCGGTAGCCGCAATTCCCGAAGAGCAATTGGTGAATCCGGTGGCAGCAACACAACGGTCCCCAGCGCGTCGTGCGACCACACGCGGAGCCCCTGCGCGTAGCGCAGCAGCGCCAGTTTCACCCGTAGCCGTGCAGCCAGCCGCACCACCCATTGACCCGACCGACGGCATGGTTGCACCGGTTGAAGACGCGGCACCGGCTGCCGCGACGGTAGAAGCCACGGCTGCAATCGCTCCGGTCGAACAAAATGATGCTATTTCGCCGGTCGATGGCAATGATGATACCATGATCCTTGTGGGTGGCATCGCAGCAGCACTTGGTCTGGCCGGTATCGGTGCCGTTTGGGCGCGCCGACGTCGTCCGGTAAGCCAACATGCCATGGCCGAACGTACCGAGACCGTTGTTCCGATAGTTCCGGCCTTTGCCGCGCCGATTGTGGCAGCTAGGGCTGAACCAATGAGGCCCGCTGTTATCGAACGCGCGGCACCGCGGTTCATGCCTTCCATGGCCGACCGCGACTTGCCGCCGGTAACCGATCCGCTGTTCGCACATCAGGTCGAGCTGACGCCGGTTACCGACCCACTGTTCGCGCATGAAGCCGAATTAGCGCCGGTTACCGATCCGATGTTTGCTGATCACGATGATTATGCGGGCAATTCGTCGGTAGGTTCGGCCTTTGACAAACGTCGCACTTGGCCCGCTGCGCCGGACGGGACAATGACGCCCGTTCGCGAATTGGAACCAGCGGCATAATAAACTGCCATTGATCCTGTCGGATCAAACAGAAAGGGCGGCCTGTTGAGGGCCGCCCTTTAGGTATTTATTACACGGAAAAAACCGATTACTTGACTTCGACGGTACCGCCAGCAGCCAGGATCTTCGCCTTGATTTCTTCGGCTTCAGCTTTGTTGATGCCTTCCTTGATCGCCTTTGGCGCTGACACAACAAGAGCCTTCGCTTCGGTTAGACCCAGCTGGGTGATCGCACGCACTTCCTTGATGACTGCAATCTTGTTGCCGCCGTCGCCGGTCAGGATAACGTCGAATTCAGTCTGCTCTTCTGCAGCAGGACCAGCTTCAGCAGCCGGTCCGGCAACAGCAACAGCAGCAGCG
>JANONL010000020.1:0-2426 GCA_031420815.1 Sphingomonadales bacterium
CGCTTTCGGATGTGATCGCGTTCGGTGCGACGCCGGCGCTGATCATGTATAGCTGGGCGCTTAAAGATATGCCGCGATTTGGCTGGACGATTTGCCTGTTCTTCGTGCTGTGCGCCGCGCTTCGGCTGGCGCGGTTCAACGCGCGGATCGACAATGACGATCAACCGCACAAATCGGCAGGATTCAATACCGGCGTGCCATCACCGGCCGGGGCAGGGCTGGCGCTTTTGCCCTTGACGATATGGCTGGAGACGCGGGCCGAGTGGGCGATGGACTGGCGTTTGATTGCGCCCTGGATGTTGCTCTGCGCATTCCTGATGATTTCCAACGTGGCGACGTTCAGCTGGTCCTCGTTGAAGGTTCGCCCTGCATGGCGGTTTATTGCATTGGCGGCGGTCGGGCTGATTGTCGCAATGCTTATTGCCGAGCCCTGGATCGCGTTGATCATTGTCAGTGTGATTTATGCGGGACTTATTCCGTTGAGCATGCTGAGCTATGCCAGGGTAAAGCGGACAAGACGGGCGTCATCACAAGCCGCTTGACGCTGCTAGCGGGGCGACTATGTTCCATATTCGTTCTGAATTGAGGGTGGCGTGTTGGAACCGTTGATTGTTATATTTGTCGTTGTCATCGCGCTGCTTTTGGGCCTTGCGATTGGTTGGATGATGGGTGGGCGCAGCGCGCAAGCTGGTGGCGAGACGACATTGCAGCTGCGATCGATGCTCGACGCCGTGGTTGGCGAACGTGACGGTGCGAAGGATAAGCTTGCTCGGCTCGAAACATCGTTGGAAGAACGCGAGCGGTCGTTTGATGACCAATTGCGGGGGCTGGGGGAGGCCAAGGAATTGCTGTCGGCGCAATTCGGCGAGATCGGGCAGAAGTTATTGGGTGAGGCGCAGGCCGCATTTTTGCAACGCGCCGATGAGCGCTTCAATCAAGCGGGGGATAAGAACGAGGAGCGGCTGAAGATACTGCTTGCACCGGTTGGTGACCGGCTAAAAGCTTATGAGGAGCAGGTAGGCAAGATCGAAAAAGACCGGTCGGAGGCTTATGGCACGCTGACCAGTCTGATCGATCAGATGCGCACGGGGCAGGAGCGGGTTTCGACCGAAACCGCGAAGCTGGTCAGCAGTCTGCGCAATGCCCCCAAGGCGCGCGGGCGTTGGGGCGAGCAACAGTTAAAGAATGTCCTCGAAAGCTGCGGCTTGTCGGAGCATGTCGATTTTGTGACCGAGGCGAGCGTTACGAACGAAGATGGTCGGCTGCGTCCGGACGCTATTGTCAAAGTACCGGGTGGCCGCAGTCTGGTAATCGATGCCAAGGTATCGCTGAACGATTATCAGGACGCCTTTAATTCCGTCGATGAAACCGCACGCGATGTTTCGATGGCGCGACACTGTGCGTCGATGAAAAACCATATCGATGGGCTTTCGCGTAAAGCCTATTGGGATCAGTTCGACGAAGCACCTGACTATGTGATCATGTTCGTGCCGGGTGAACATTTTCTCGCGGCCGCGTTAGAGCATGAACCACATTTGTGGGATTTCGCCTTCGAGAAGCGCGTTTTGCTGGCGACGCCGACCAACCTCGTCGCGATCGCGCGCACCGTTGCTGGCGTGTGGCGACAGGAAGGTCTGGCGCGCGAGGCAAAGCAGATCGGACAGCTTGGCAAGGAAATGTATGACCGGATCGCGGTGGCGGCGCAGCATCTGAAATCGGTCGGGTCGGGTCTGAATTCGGCGGTGAACAATTACAACAAGTTCGTTGGCAGCTTCGAACGCAATGTGATGTCGACGGGTCGGAAATTTGCCGAACTCAACATCGAAACCGGCAGCCGTGAACTTGAAGACGTACCGGTGGTCGAGGCATTGCCGCGCTATGGCAGCGACGTCGAACAATCGCTGATTAGCGATGAGCGGGAAGCGGCGGAATAGTTAAATCACCTGTCTCAACGTCATCCGGCTACCCTTTTCATCTGCGAGGATCAAATTGCCCTCGACAGTGTAGCGCTGTGTCAGTCGTCCAGTCAGTAACGCTAGAAACTTTGCTTCCTGCGCCATTTGCTTTTGCGGACACATCATTTTCGTCGATGCCATGCCGCCAAATGTCAGAACATTTCTGGTGATGCTGTAGGTGCCATTCAGTCTGTTGCACCCTGCGGTGCCGCTAACCCTGCCATCGGCAAATCTAACTTCGGTCTGAATGCCTTCCAACACCGGCAACTGGTCCATCGTCACGATAACCCAAGTTGTATCATTCAATGATTCAGGTGGCAAAGCCCGTCCCCCGCATCCTTTTACTTCCCTGCCATCGGCTAGGACGGTCACGGTATCGGCAAAACGCTTGCCCGACATATCATCTGTGCAGCTAGCGTAAGTGACGTCCACGGTCAGCCGGTCGGCAACATAGCGCATGCCGTTGAACGA
>JANONL010000021.1:0-2437 GCA_031420815.1 Sphingomonadales bacterium
CGGTGTCCATCAGGCCAAGGTCGCTCGCCAGCGTCAGTACATGCGCGCCAAAGCCACCGATTGACGCTTCCTCGACCGTCACCACCACCTCATGTGTGGCGATCAGACGGCGGATCAGGTCTTCGTCGAGCGGCTTGGCAAAGCGCAGGTCGGCGACGGTGGCGCTCAGGCCTTTTGCCTCAAGCGTATCGGCGGCCTTGAGTGCTTCTGCCAGGCGCGTGCCCAGTGAGAGGATTGCAACCTTCTTGCCCTCGCGGACAATCCGGCCTTTACCGATTTCGAGCCTCTGCGGCACTTCGGGTAGCGCCACGCCGGTGCCATTGCCGCGCGGATAGCGGAACGCGATTGGCCCGCTGTCGTGGAGTGCCGCGGTATAGGTCATGTGGACCAACTCGGCCTCGTCAGCTGCGGCCATCACCACGAAATTGGGCAACGTCGCCAGATAGGTCACGTCGAACGAACCGGCATGGGTGCTGCCGTCCGCACCGACCAATCCGGCACGGTCGATGGCAAAGCGGACGGGCAGGTTCTGGATGGCGACATCGTGCACCACCTGATCATAGGCGCGCTGGAGGAAGGTCGAGTAAATCGCGCAGAATGGCCGCATTCCTTGCGCCGCCAATCCAGCAGCAAAGGTCACCCCGTGCTGTTCGGCAATCCCGACATCGAACGCGCGGTCGGGGTGTGCCGCTGCAAATTTGTCGACGCCGGTGCCCGATGGCATAGCAGCGGTAATCGCGCAGATCAGCGGGTCGGTATCGGCGAGCTTGGCCAGCGTTTCGCCAAACACATTCTGGTACGCAGGTGGGCCGCCGCCGGGGGCCTTGTCCTGTTTGCCGGTGACGACATCGAATTTGACAACGCCGTGATATTTGTCATCGGCCGCCTCGGCGGGGGCATAGCCTTTGCCCTTTTGCGTGACAACATGGATCAGCACCGGGCCTGCCGCATTATCACGCACATTTTCCAGAACGGGAATCAGCTGGTCGAGATTATGACCGTCGATCGGACCGACATAATAGAAGCCCAATTCTTCGAACAAAGTGCCGCCCATCGCCATTCCGCGGGCAAATTCCTCGGCCTTCGAAGCGGCACCATAGACCCGCCGCGACAGCTTCCTGGCGAGTTTGGATGCTAGCTGACGGATACCCAGATATTCGCTCGATGACACCAGCCGCGCCAGATAGGCCGATAGCCCCCCGACGGGCGGCGCAATCGACATGTCATTGTCGTTCAGGATCACGACCAGCCGGTTTCCGGCGGCTTGCGCGTTGTTCATCGCCTCATAGGCCATGCCAGCGCTCATCGCACCGTCGCCGATCACAGCAATCGCCTTGCCCGGTTGGCCCGCCATTTTATTAGCAACGGCAAAACCCAAAGCGGCTGAAATCGACGTGGACGAGTGCGCCGCGCCGAACGGGTCATATTCGCTCTCGCTGCGCTTGGTGAAGCCCGACAGCCCGCCGCCGGTACGCAACGTGCGGATACGGTCGCGCCGTCCGGTCAGGATTTTATGCGGATAGCATTGATGGCCGACATCCCACACCAGCCGGTCGCGCGGCGTATCGAATACATAATGGATCGCGGTGGTCAGCTCGACCACGCCCAGCCCCGCGCCCAGATGGCCGCCGGTCACAGAGACCGCAGAAATCGTCTCCGCGCGTAACTCGTCGGCGAGTTGGCGCAGCTCCGATACGTGCAATTCGCGTAAATCTGCGGGGCTGTTGACCTTGTCGAGCAAGGGCGTGTCTGGGTTTTGCGACATGGTTATCGGCTTTAGCGGTGTTTGTGGCGGGTGTCGAACCGGTATTTTAGCCCGTGTGTTCAATCACAATCGGCGCATTTGCCGCGCACCTCGATAACCGGGCGAACTTGCGCAAAACCCGCGCTTTCGGCAGCCGCGCGGACATTGCCCGAAAGTGTATCATTGTCGATATGCGTTGCCGTGCCACAGCTATCGCAAATCAGGAAAATGCAGTCGTGCAAACATCCCGGATGCGAATTGGCGATATAGGCGTTGGCGCTTTCGACGCGGCGCGCAAGGTTGGTTGAAACGAACAGGTCGAGGATCCGGTAAACGCTGTTCGGGGCCACGCGTTTGCCTCGCTTTTGCGAGACCTGATCGGCGATATCATAAGCCGAGGCCGGTTTTTCATACGTCGCCAGCACCGAAAAGATATCGGCGCGCATATCGGTCCACTGCTCGCCCTGGTCGATCAACGCCGCCTGCGCTGCATCGGCAAGCGCAGTGCCGCCCTGTTCGTGATGATGATGTAATGCCATAGATACTAATATAGGCGTTGCAGGCCGCCCGGTCAATCTGGGCTTAATGCGAGGCGCGGTGGTTCAGGTCATGGCCGAGCGCCAAGATGCCGACGCCCAATATTGTCCAGAATATCTCGACATCGCTGTGTGGTAAAGTCAGCGCACCGCCCAT
>JANONL010000022.1:0-6517 GCA_031420815.1 Sphingomonadales bacterium
GTCTGCCTCAGCCGATTGCGGCGTGCATGGCCGACCGGATGGTTGACCGGCTGTCGCTTATTCAGTTGAACAAGCTCAGTAGCCTCAAAAAACTGCGCAGCCGGGATGCGAGCAAGCTTAGCGTCGACGAGTTTTTGAAACGGACACGGTCGCTGCAAGACCCAGAGATTTTGGGCGTCGTGAGCTCGTCAGGTCTGATATGCGCTATCAGGGTCTAAGGCCCGCGTGCTAACCTAACAATCGCGCCAAAACTGCCAGCCAGCCGTCTTCCGATTTCTGGACAGCCGGGGTGGCTCCAAAATCCGCGCATTCAAGGCACCTCGCCTGCATGCCCTTCACCCCGGTCAGCATGTGCAGATCAGCCGCGACGCGCTGGATAAACAGCTGCTGCTGCCACGCGGCATGCGCGAAAATGTCCATTGATGCTGCGGCTGCATCCCGTTTCGGCATCAACCCGCTGAGCAACGTTCCGGCAAAGCTCGGCTGTGGCTCGATATAGACCGCGTGCCAGCCGTCGGCTTTCAAACCGGCGCGTTTTGCCGCTTCGGCCAGCGCCTCGTCCATCCCGCCGTAACGGTCGACCAAGCCGATCTGCCGCGCGGTGCCGCCTGCCCAAACACGGCCTTGCGCAATCGCATCGACCTGCTCGACCGTTTTGTTGCGCGACGTCGCAACGCGCGTCAGAAAGTCGCGGTAGCCATTTTCAATCGCGCTTTGTGCCACGCGGTCGAATTCAGGGCTGAAGCCGCCAAGCACATCGGGCTCACCCGACAACGGCGTCGTTTTCACCCCGTCCGCGGTCACACCAATTTTGGCGAGACCCGCCTCGGCGCTCGGGATCACGCCGAAAATACCGATCGAGCCGGTGATCGTCGAAGGCTCTGCAAAAATCACATCGGCGGGCAGCGAAACCCAATAACCGCCGCTCGCCGCCAGATTGGCCATCGACACAATGACGGGAATTTTCTTTGCCTTGGCCGCCGCGATTGCCAGCCGGATTTTTTCCGATGCGGTTACGGAACCGCCGGGCGAATCGACCCGCACCACCAGCGCCTTCAAATCCTTCTTGTCTAGCGCGTCGTAAATCAGCTTGCTGACGGTATCGCTCGCCGCCGTTCCGGGGCCGGCCTCACCGTCGGTGATCGTGCCTGCAATCGTCACAACGCCAATCGCCTTGCCCCCGCCCGGCGGTCCGTAATTGGCGAGCAGCGCCGTCATCGGCGTCGCCGCAAACCCGCCGGTGGTTTTCTTGTCATCGGCCCCCACTTTGCTGGCGACGAACTTGCCGAATGCGATCCGGTCGCCCAATTTGTCGACCAGCTTCGACGACATCGCCAATGCCGAAAGGTCGCCCTTCGCGCCCTCGATCGCGCCCGCCGGATCAGTCAGCATCGGTTCGATTTGCGCCTGTGGCCGTGCCTTGGCGACGTCGGCTTTCCACTGCCCCCAGACCTCGTCATAGACCGCCGTTAGCGCGGCTTTCGCCTCTGGCGACTGGTCGGAGCGCATGAAAGGCTCGACCGCGCTCTTATAGGTGCCGACGCGGTAGATATTGGCCTTGATCCCCAACTGGTCGAGCAATCCCTTGAAATAGGGACGTGACCCGCCAGGACCGGTCAGGATCGCGCCGCCGAGCGGGTCCATCCAGATTTGCGAGGCGTGCGCCGCCAATTGATAGCTGTCATCGGTGTAGGCGGTGGCAAAGGCGTAAACCGGCTTGCCCGCTTTCTTGACGGCGTCGAGGCTGTCGCCAATCGCCGAGAGACTGGCCTGCCCGCCGCCCATGAAGCGGTCCATATCGAGCACCACCGCCTTCACGCGTTTGTCGGTGCTCGCCAGCCGCAGCGCGCGGATGATGTCGCGCTGGCGAATTTCGGAAACCGGCGCAGCGCTGGACGTAATTGCAGTGAACGGGTCGATCTCCGCAGGCTGTTCGGACACCACCCCGTCGAGCGTCAACAGCAACGCCCCGTCGCGCACCACCGCCGGGTTCGGGCTGGCGTTCAGCAATGCGAACAAAGCGGCAAAGAACAGCAGCAGCAAGAGCAGCACAAGGCCGTCCTTCAACGCGACCAATATCTTCCAGCTGATACGCAAAAACTGCATGGGAATGCCCTTTGTTAAGTTAGTGCCGATGTAAGGTGCATTACCGCGAAATCCAGCCGTCTTTCGACAAACGACGGATTATTGGACGGGCAAAGCGGAATTGCCGCATGTCACCGATCAAATCCCGCACAAATCCGTCTAAGGTCTCACTAAAGTCACACTTGAACGATCTATGCAGGCTGCACCCGAACTGCTCAATTGCGACATCGGTTTCACAGATGACGCCTGTTCAACCAAAACAGCACCTGAGTATAAAATACTACGGCAAACTCGGGTTTTTTTGCAAAGTTATGTATAGTCTGCACGCGACAGCAAAGCCGGCTGATTGTCATGCCCCAACGGCCATGGGACGGTTGGCGGTGTCGGCTGAAAGAGTCGCAAACCAAATCCTACATTGCAAGCGCAATCTGACACCATTTTCGCAAAGGAGACGGCCTGTTGTCCTCGTTAGCTTCCGCAGCCCACATCTTCAGATCTTCATCCATCTGTTAGTAGACAGTATTTATAGGATCGCCCGGTTTGCACCATCGGCCTTAAACATGGGTCAGCGAAGCGACACGCGTATCGTAGAGCAGCACCTAGGGTGGCATAGCTCTAATCTAAAAGGGGAAATCAGACTGCGATATAAAGCGTAAAAAGTGCTGAGGGGTTGGGTCTATGGTTTTCAAAGCCCGGCCTCAACGGCAATGCGAATTGCATCCGCCGTGGTCGCCACGCCCAGCCGGTTCATCAACAACGCGCGGTGCATTTTGACCGTCTGCTCGCTTAGGCCCAGCGTATGCGCGATCTGTTTGTTGAGATGCCCCAGCGCTATTTCCCCCAGCACCTCACGCTGCCTGCGCGACAGGCTTTTGACTAACATCGCGGCAGCCATACGGCGGTTGGCGTTGGTGGTGGGCGCGTCAGGTTCCAACTCGACCTGGGAGCCCAAAAAGAACTCCAGTTCGCCGTTGTCATCAAAAGTCGGTGCGACCAATACGGCGTTACGAAACGGCGTGCCGTCGCGTTTATAGTTCAAGATTTCGACAAGCACCGGACTGTGGCGGCGTACCCCACTGCGGATGGTTTCGGTCAACCACGGTTCAGTAGCGGGTCCGGCAAGAAAGCGGCAATTGCGGCCGACAATTTCGTTCTCCGCATATCCGGTCAGCGTAATAAATGCTTCGTTACACGCGACAATCGGGTTGTCTTTAAGACGCGGGTTGCTGATCACCGACGCTATCGGGCTATTGGCGATCAACGTATCAAGTCGATTTTTGGCGCGGCCTGTGACGACCAATTTGATGTTCTCCCTCCAGAGCATATCAAAAGCCTATCAGTTTGCGGGCCCGCCGCAATCCTTTTGTCTGTCCAGCCAAGGCCATGCCGCAAGGTAAAATACGGTATAATGGGTAGGTTGTTGCCAGCCGTCCGAGGCGTAGTTTCTGGTCATCCAGGATTATAGTCTGGGACCTAGGGGAAATTATATGGACACAATATCGGCTGGCCAATATTCATTGGTCTATAACGCATTTTCATTCACATTCGCGACTATGGCGGCGGCTACATTTTTCTTGTGGCTCGGGCGATCACAGGTCGGACCGGCATACAAGACGGCACTGACGATTTCAGGATTGGTATGCGCCATCGCCGCCTATCATTATTTTCGCATATTCGAAAGTTGGCAAGGTGCTTACGGCGTCAAGGACGGCGTCGTTTCGGCAACCGGCTTTGCGTTTAACGACGCCTACCGTTATGTCGACTGGTTGCTGACTGTACCATTATTGCTGATCGAACTCATCCTCGTCATGCGATTAAGCCCCGATGAGACGATTTCAAAGTCGACAAAATTGGGTGCGGCAGCAGCGTTGATGATTGCCCTGGGGTATCCCGGCGAAATCGCATCGGACATTTCGACCCGCGTATTGTGGGGTACGTTGTCGGCAATTCCATTCGTCTACATTATGTGGCAGCTGTTTGCAGGCCTTGGTGCATCGATCAACAGCCAGCCTGAAAACGTGCGCGAACTGGTCAAAAAGGCGCGCCTTTTGACCTTTGCGTCATGGGGTTTTTATCCGATTGTATACATGATTCCGTACACCAATTTGAGCGGTGCCGACATCGAGGTTGGCGTACAAATCGGCTACACAATTGCCGACCTTATCGCAAAGGCAGGCGTTGGAGTGTTGATATATCTGATCGCGACACGCAAGTCACAAACCGAATACGGAGAACAAGTGCACGCGTGAATTCGGTTAAGCGCTTAGGCGTTTGGTCGCAAATATGAACGCGATGCACATCACGAAGTCCATAGGCGCAGCAATCCCTCCTTCGCTGCGTCTATGGGCATTACCCGTTTTAACGGGTTCGCTTATCCTGTGCGATATGATGTGGGATGATATGCGCAGCCTGCAAATGACGACGATTGCTGCGGTCGCAATCTTACTCGCCGGTATCCCGCACGGCACGCTGGATGTCGAAATCGCTGCGGCGCATTTCGGACATTCGGATAAAGCCGGAAAAGCGAAAATCACGACGGGCTATGTGGCCTGCGCTTTGGCGATGATCGTGTTATGGTTAACGTTGCCCGAACTGGCATTAGTTTCCTTTCTAATCATATCCATCGTACATTTCAGCGCCGACTGGCGCGGCGGCGTTGACCCGTTTCTGGCGATGATGGTGGGTTGGGCGCTGGTAGCCTTACCGGCGTTGTCGCATCCGGAAGCCGTGGCAACGATCTTTGAAATACTGACCGGCAACCCCAATGGCGCGACGATTGCATCGTTGCTGGCCTGTGCCTCGGTCCCTGCCGCACTCGGCAGTCTGGTTTTTGCCTATTGGGCTTATCAGCGCGGCGATAGCAAAAGCGCGGGGGATGTCATCAGCTGCATCATCGCTGCGTTGTTCCTGCCGCCGCTCATTGCCTTTGCCATCTTTTTTTGCGGGCTGCACTCGCCGCGCCATATGATGGACGCACTACGCGAGACAGGCGCGCTGTCGGCCAGGAAAAAGGCGCTCATCATCACTGCTGTTTTTTCTCTGAGCGTGGGGATGGGAGTGCTGTTCTTCATCGTACAACCAGCCGTCCCGGTTGATGCCAGCATAGTCCGTACCGCGTTCGTTTTGATTTCCACGTTGACCGTGCCGCATTTTATATTGGAGCATTTGTTGTTGCACAAAGGGACAGCCAACAATTAAATGCCCAGTCCCTAATCTCGCTTTAAACACAATGACATGGATTAAAATCCCACGAAAAAGGGCCGCCGGGTTTGCACCAGCGGCCCTTAAACATGGGTCAGCGGTCGGATGTCCCGCTGCCGGAAGTTGCGTTCATGCCGATGTCGGCATTACTGACCTTTGTGGGTCAGTAGCCGATCTCCCGAACGGATTTGTCCGACCTCTTTACTGAACCATGAGACATCGGATCACCTCCTTTCGATTGTGGAAATAGGATTGCTTCAAACATTTATTTGCCCTCCGCGACTCGGAAAGTGAATCAAATAAAGTTTGTAAACAAGACTTGTATTATATTTTTTTTAGTTCAATTATCGGGGTTCTGCGCCGAACAGCTTTAACCTCGGCAATCCTCCACCACACGACCGATCTCTGCCCATGACGGGATAGCCAGTGGCATCTGTCCGGCGACTTCGATCGCGATGCGGCCACGGCTGTAAATCATCGCGTCGAGTATCGGGTCGCGCGGCGTGATTTCTGTCGCAATATAAGGCAGTGCGCCGCCAGTCGGGGCACCGGCAAATTCTTTCATAGTCGAGCTCGACCGGATAACGATGTTGCCGGTGCCCGACCCCGCCCGTGCGAGATATATCCGTTGTCGCGCGCGGTCGCAGCGCAGGGTCACCAGCGCATCGGTGTTCGGCGGACCGAACAGCGCAATCGATCCACGCTCGTCCTGCCGGTAAACCCAGTCGCCAGCCGCCAGCGGCCAATCGGTCCAGTCGCCCACCGGCGTTGCGGGTGGCGGCGGAGCAACCGTCACCGGCGGCCGTGTCGTTTGTACCGGCGGTGGCGGAGGAGGAGGCGATACACAGGCGGAAACGCCCATTACCGCTGTAATAACCAGGAATCGTATGCGCATAATTACCGCTTATGGCCAATTCCAAACCATTAGGCTAGGCATCCCGGACTATGGCTTCACACAAAATCCGGCTTGACCAATTGCTTGTCGAACGCGGGCTTGTCGATAGCCGGACGCGGGCGCAGGCGTTGGTGATGGCCGGGCATGTGCTGGTCGGAGACGCCAAGGCGCTGAAGCCCGGGCAGCAAGTGGCTTACGACGCCGTAGTTACCGTCAAGGGCAGCGACCACCCGTGGGTGTCGCGCGGCGGGATAAAGCTGGCCCATGCGCTGCACGAATTCGCCGTCGATGTGGCCGGAATGACCGCGATCGATGTCGGCTCCTCGACCGGCGGGT
>JANONL010000023.1:0-3783 GCA_031420815.1 Sphingomonadales bacterium
GGCGGCGGCTGGCGGCCTCATCGCTTATCTCGCACATGTCGGTCAGGGCAAAATGCCGTTTCTGAAAATGCCGGTGCGGCGCGAAATGCATGAGCATCTGCTGATCGATCAGGCGACGCGCGACAGCCTTGAAATCAACACGGCCAGCAAAGGCGGGCGTGCGGGTTCGCTCCTCGCCGAGGTGGACCGGACGATTACCGGAGCGGGCGCACGGCAATTGGCTGCTGATCTGGCCGCGCCGTTGATGAACAAGGCTAGGATCGAGGCGCGGCTGTCTTTGGTTCAATGGTTCCACGATGCGCCGTTGTTGCGCGACGCGGTGCGAACGGCGTTGCGGCAACTGCCTGACATCGCCCGTGCGTTGGGCCGCGTCGTCGCTGGACGCGGAAGTCCGCGCGACGTTGGCCAGATACGCGACGGTCTGGACGGCGCAAGGGCGTTGCGCGAACGGCTGGGCGCAATGACGGACCGGCCGGAATTGCTCGACCGACTGTTGCCAAGGCTTGATGGTCACGGTGCGATGGTCGATTTGTTCGCCCGCGCCTTGGTTGCCTCGCCGCCGACTGATACCGGGCAGGGCGGCTATATCGCGGAAGGCTATGACGCGGCGCTTGATGCTCTGCGTTCGGCGGGCCGCGACGGACGGCAAGCAATTGCCCAACTGGAAGCGCGCTACCGCGATGCGACCGGCGTCGCCGCGCTCAAAATTCGACACAACGCCGTGCTCGGTTATTTTGTCGAGGTTCCGGCAAAGCACGGCGACGCGCTGATGGCTCCGGGTACCGGCTTTACCCACCGACAAACAATGGCAGGTGCGGTGCGGTTCAATTCGCCCGAGCTACACGAGGAAGCAATCCGCATCACGCAAGCGGGCGGCCATGCGTTGGCGGCGGAAACCGCACATCTGGAAGAGTTGATTGCGCATGTCATGGACCGGCGCGATGCAATTGCGGCGAGTGCTGACACGCTGGCGCGGATCGACGTATCGGCGGCTCTGGCCGAACGCGCGGCGGAGGGCGGCTGGTGTCAGCCGAGCTTTGTCGCCGCCCCCGAACTGCATATCGAGGGCGGGCGGCATCCGGTGGTCGAAAGTGCGCTGGCCAAATCGGGCGACCGCTTTATTTCTAATGACTGCAACCTTGCGCCGGATAGACGGCTGTGGCTGGTCAGCGGCCCGAACATGGGCGGTAAATCGACCTTCTTGCGGCAGAACGCGTTGATCGTTTTGCTTGCCCAAGCAGGCAGCTATGTTCCCGCCACCTCAGCACGGCTGGGGCTGGTCGACCGGCTGTTCAGCCGCGTCGGCGCATCCGACAATCTCGCACGGGGCCGCTCTACCTTCATGGTCGAAATGGTCGAGACAGCAGCAATAATGGCACAAGCTACCGAGCGCAGCTTTGTTATATTAGACGAGGTCGGGCGGGGAACATCGACCTATGACGGTCTTGCCATTGCATGGGCGGTGGTCGAAGGAATCCACGAGGCCAACCGTTGTCGCTGCCTGTTCGCCACCCACTATCACGAACTGACGCGGCTCGCCGACAGCCTCGACGCGCTGTCGCTCCACCATGTCCGCGCCAAGGAGTATAAGGGCGATCTCGTGTTGCTCCACGAACTCGCCGATGGGCCAGCTGATCGTAGCTACGGCATTGCCGTTGCCAAATTGGCAGGCCTGCCCCCGCAGGTCGTCGCGCGCGCAAAGACGGTGTTGGACAAGCTCGAAAAAGGCCGCGCCGAAACCGGTGGACTGGCAGCCGGGCTCGGCGACTTGCCGCTATTCGGCGCAGCGCTCGATGCCGCCGAGGCCAAAGTCGACGCCTTGCGTGAGAAGTTGACGGGTCTTGACATCGATGCTTTGTCCCCGAGGGCCGCGCTCGATTTGCTCTACGAATTAAAAAAAGCGGCAGGCGAGCAATAAGCCGATCTACCGGCTCTGCATACTTCCCGGCATCGACGACAAGGCATTGAGCGCTCCGAAAATCGGGTCCCATTTTGTCACCGTCATATTTTCAATGAGGCCATGTTCGGCAAAAGGGTCGCGGGCAATGACTGCGTTCAGTGCATACTCATCAGCGGCCGCAATAATCAGCATTGCCGACTTGACCGTTGCATCCGGAAGTGGGCCTGATGCCAGCAGTATCTTTTCGGCGAGCAGGTCTTGCAGATAGTGGATGTGCGGAAGCAGTTGTTCCTGCCAGCCTGCTGCATTCGGATGGTCGTAATGAACGACAAACACCGCCATCAGGTAAGGCTCAAGAATAGGCCCGCCAAAGCCGCGCTCATCAGGTTGGATAACGAACCCGCTGCCAGCGCCTTTAGCCCCAGCTTGGCGATGACTGGACGTTGATTGGGGGCAAGTCCGCCGGTCACAGCCATCTGGATGGCTATCGAGGAGAAATTGGCAAAGCCGCACAAAGCAAAGGTTACGATGCCAACGGTCGGGGCGGACAAAGTTTTCAGCGCGCCGAGATCGATGAACGCGACAAATTCGTTGAGCACGATCTTGGTGCCGAACAGTCCACCTGCTTGGATGGCTTCGCTCCACGGCACGCCGAGCAAATACATGATCGGTGCGAAGACATAGCCGACGATCTGCTGGAAGCTGAGCGTTGGTTGCCCGAACCAGCCACCGATGCCGCCCAATATGCCATTGGCGAGCGCAACCAGTGCCACGAACGCCAACACCATCGCACCAACCGCGACCGCGAGCTTAACGCCGGTTTGCGCGCCTTGGGCTGCGGCCATGATGATGTTGGCTGGTTTTTCCTCGTCGTCGGCGACAATCATGGGCTCGTCGTCCGGATGCGGGTTGGCAAGCGCCGGGTCGCCTTCGCTGACCGGCATTGGCGGAATGTCAGGCATGATCAGCTTGGCCATTAATATCCCGCCGGGTGCAGACATGAACGCAGCGGCGAGCAGATAGTCGATGCGGATACCCATCGAGGCGTAAGCGGCAAGGATCGTTCCGGCGACACCCGCCATGCCGACGGTCATTACACAGAACAGTTGTTCGGGTTTCAGCCCCGCCAGATAGGGGCGGATGACCAAGGGCGATTCCGACTGGCCGACAAAGATATTGGCCGCCGCGCACAGGCTTTCGACCTTTGATATGCCTGTGACTTTTTGCAACCCGCCGCCGATCCAGCGGATGACATATTGCATCAGCCCAAGATAATAGAGGATCGAGATCAACGAGGCGAAAAAGATGATGACCGGCAATGCGGCGATGGCAAAGCTGTTACCGCCGATTTCGGGCGATGCGAGCGGGCCGAAGATGAAATTGGTACCCGCCTGTGCATAGCCGAGCAGATTGGACACGCCGTTCGACATCACTTGCAGCACATTCTTGCCCCATGGCACGTAGAGCACCAGCGCCGCCAGACTGGCCTGCAAGGCAAACGCCGCGCCCACCACGCGCAGCTTGATCGCGCGCCTGTTGGATGACAGCAAAACCGCGATGGCCAGAATCACGGCCATGCCTGCAAGGCTCATCAAAATTTGCATACCCAATTTCCCCCGAAATCCCTCACCCTGAAAGTGTTCCAGGGTCCTACTTCTCACTTAGGCTCCAAAGTAAGATGCTGAAACACGTTCAGCATGACGAAATTTATGCTTCTTGGGGGATTGGTAGCGGCATCGATGGTCTTGCGCGAGAGAAAATAGACGCTAGGCAATGTCCATGACTGACCAGACCCAATCGGGCGCCCGCTTGGGTGCCATTCCCCGCTCACTATTTGTCTTTGCGATTTTCTATGGCGGCATGGTGCCGCTTGGCGGGTTTCT
>JANONL010000024.1:0-2359 GCA_031420815.1 Sphingomonadales bacterium
GCAGCTGCGAAAATTCGCGCAATGCCCACACCATCGCGTCGAGCGGGTTGGTGATGCAGATGACGAACGCGCCCGGCGCGTTGGCCTTAATGCCTTCGCCGACCGCCTTCATCACCTTCAAATTGATACCGAGCAAATCATCGCGGCTCATACCGGGCTTGCGTGCGATACCGGCGGTGACGATGATGACGTCTGCGCCTGCAATATCGGCATAATCGTTCGAGCCGGTGATCTTGGCATCGAAGCCCTCGACCGGACTACACTGCGACAGGTCGAGCGCCTTGCCCTGCGGTACGCCCTCGACAACGTCGAACAACACGATGTCGCCAAGGCCTTTCAATGCTGCGAGGTGGGCAAGCGTGCCGCCGATGTTACCGGCGCCGATAAGCGCAATCTTCTTGCGAGCCATGAAAAACTGTCCTTCCCTTAGGGCTGTAGCGGAATTGTGGCGGCGTTACGCCGAATCACAACGGATAACAACCCACTAAAGGCCCGAAGTTAAGGCTTTTTCTGATAACAGTTTGCAATAGCGATAACAGTTATTTCCCTGCTAGCTCACCTAGCAAAATCTTCCAGTGCATCACGTTATCGTCAAGCGCCTTGATCGGCAGCCGCTCATCTTTTCCGTGTGCACGGAAATCTACCGGTACAACGACCCACGCACCGTTAGCGCCATAAATCGGGATGCCTGCCACGCGAAAAGGTCGCGCATCGCTTGCTCCGGTCGACATTTCGGGAGAAATCGGCGCGCCCGGATGGAGAGTGTGGACTGCCTTGGTAAAGGCGGCGACCACATCAGGACGAAGCGGCGATGACAATGACGCCACATAATCGTCATTGCGCGACACCACGACATCGGCATCGCTAACAATTGCGGTCAAATCTTTCTGCACATCATTCGGGTCAACGCCCGGGAATATCCGGCAATTGATCATCGCAGTCGCCAGTTGCGGCAACGCATTGTCGGCATGTCCGGCAAACAAACGCGTCGGCACACAGCGCGTCCGCGTCAACCCGACTTCGCTTTCGTCGGCCTCGATAATGTCTGCGGCTGCACCATCCTTGGGGTTGGCCAGCCAAGCGCGCATCGCATTACCAAGCGCGCCCTTTTCCTGTTTCTGCCGTTCGGCAAAATAAGCGCGCGTGGTTTCGCTCAGCATCGGTTCGAACCGGTGCGCTTCGATCTTGTCGACCGCGTGCGCAAGGCTGTAAATCGCATTGTCCTTACGCGGCTTTGATGAATGACCGCCACGGTTGCGCACCGTCAGCGTGTATCCGGAAAAGGTCTTTTCCGCCGTCTGCATCAGGAAACCAGCCGGGCGTCCGTCCGGGAAAAAGCCGCCACCGCCGCCATCGGCATTGAGGCCGTATTCGACATTGAGCTTGTCTTTCCATTCGGTAGCACCCTTGTCCGCGCCGATGCCGTTGGTTTCCTCGTCGCCGGTAAAGAACACGATGATGTCGCGCGTCGGTTTGAAGCCCGATGCTTTCAGATCAATAAGCGCCTGCGTAATACCGACGATGCCGTCCTTCATGTCAATCGTGCCGCGCCCGTAATAATAACCGTCGCGTTCGGTCAGGACAAAGGGATCGGTGGTCGAATCCTCGCGCTTGGCCTCGACAACATCCATATGCCCCATCAGCATGATCGGTTTGCCCTTGGCTTTGCCCGGAGCGCGCCAGCGCACAATCAGCGCAGCGGTTTTCTCGGTCACTTTGGCAACCGGGTCGGTACTGTCATAGGAAACCACCTGCACATCGGCGGCAGGAAAGCCCGCAGCTTTATAATGGTCGGCCAGATAGTTTGCCATTTCGGGAACCTTACCGCGCCCGAATACGGTGGGGATATTGACGACATGCTCGAACATATCGTGCGTTGCCTGATGCCGTTCTGGCGAAACCTTATTAGTCGGTGCCGGTGCCGCTATCGCCGGTGCCGCGCCCAACAAAACAGTCGAAATCAAAAAGCCTTTAACGCGCATCTCAGCTATCCCTTCATTTCGTTCGCACCATGACCCAGTGCCAGATATTCCTCGGACTGCATTTCCAGTAACCGTGAAACCGTGCGGTCGAATTCGAACCGGCCGTCACCTTGCCTGTAGAGAGCATCGGGCAAAGCATCGGCGCTGGCAAGCAGCTTTACGCGGTACTCATAGAGTGCATCGATGAGGGTCACAAAGCGTGCGGCCTCGTTGCGGTTCTCCGGGCCGAGCACCGGAATGCCGACGATGATGACCGCATGGAATCGCCGCGCAATCGCCAGATAGTCTGCCGCCCCGCGTGCCTCTGCACACAGCCGCTTGAACGAGAATACCGCGACGCCTTTGAGAGCTTTGGGTACATGCAACATCCGCCCGCC
>JANONL010000025.1:0-10038 GCA_031420815.1 Sphingomonadales bacterium
AGCCCGCTGCTCGACCATATCGTGCCGATGGCGCACGCGGCGAACCCGTCGGTGGATTTCGGCGCGGGTACCATCCCGGCAATTAACGGGCAGGGGCGCATCTGGTCGCCCAAAGCATTCGATCCAGAGTCGATTTACGGCTACACATTGGGCGCGCAGCTCAACCGCACTTACGACTTCACCCGTGCGGTACAGGTCGCCGCCGCTGAATTCGCACCCGACAGTATCATTGTACTCGGTCCAGGCACCACATTGGGTGCGCCCACCGCACAATCGCTGATCGCGAGCGGTTGGCGTGGGCTTTCCGGCAAAGCCGATTTTCAGGGGCGGCAGACCGATAATCCTATGATATTGTCGATGGGGATGCCCGAACAACGTGCATTGGTGACAGGCTGACCGTCATTGCATACGAATAATCCCGCAGAATTGGACCGGTCGGCAATAATCGTCTGGACCACAGCGACAGGCGATATAAAGGGCTGAAGGCGGAAGTTTACCCAAAATAATGGCGTGAATGACGCGTGTCGGGCGCATGCCAAGGACGGGACAGGGTGCTTATGGACCAACATAGCAATACGCTGCTGCTTTTCGGCGCGACGGGAGACTTGTCGCGGCGAATGTTGTTGCCGTCGCTTTACGCGCTGCACGCCGACAATCTGATCGATGCCGACCTGCGCATCTTCGGCACCGCGCGCAGCGCCCATTCCGACGAAGAGTTCCGCGAGCTCGCCCGTACTGCATTGTGCGAATTCCTGCCGGATGATCGCAAGGCTGAAGGCATGATCGATGCTTTTCTTGAGCGACTGCAGTATCAGGCACTCGACGCATCGAAACCCGAAGGTTTTGCCGGTTTGGCCACCAAGATCGGCGATATTTCGGGTGGCCTGTCGATCTTTCTGTCGACCGCACCGTCGTTGTTCGAATCCACGATCAAGGGTCTTCACGGCGCTGGCCTTGCGGGCGACAATGTCCGCATCGGGCTGGAAAAACCGCTCGGCAACGACCTGGCAAGCAGCTGCGCGATCAACGATGCGGTTAATGCCGTCTTCCCCGAAAACAGAACATTCCGCATCGACCATTATCTCGGCAAAGAAACCGTTCAGAACCTCATGGCGCTGCGGTTTGCTAACATGCTGTTCGAGCCGCTATGGAACGCTAACGCTATTGAGCATGTCCAAATAACCGTCAGCGAAACCGTCGGGCTGGAGGGTCGCGCTGGCTTTTACGATGACACCGGCGCGATGCGCGACATGGTGCAGAACCATATGCTGCAATTGTTGGCGCTGACCGCGATGGAGCCGCCCGCCAATCTGGATGCAACCGCCATCCGCGACGAAAAGGTCAAGGTGCTGCGCGCGCTTCGCCCGGTAGTCGAGGGCAATGTCGTTACCGGCCAATATGGCGAAGGTGCGGTCAAGGGCGCGGCGGTCAGCAGCTACGACGCCGACTTTGGCAAGCCGTCCGACACCGAAACGTTCGTCGCGATCAAGGCCTATGTCGATAACTGGCGCTGGCAGGGCGTACCGTTTTTCCTGCGTACCGGCAAGCGCTTGCCCGAGCGGCGCAGCGAGATTGTCATCCAGTTCAAGCCGGTGCCGCATAATATATTTCGCGAACGTGGCGGGCGGTTGGATGCCAACACGCTAATTATCCGGTTGCAGCCCGAGGAATATGTAAGGTTGCTGGTGATGGCGAAGGAACCCGGACTGGACCGTGGCGGTGTCACGTTGCGCGAAGTGCCGCTCGACCTGTCGCTCACTACCGCCTTTGCCGGATCACGGCGGCGGATTGCGTACGAACGTCTATTACTTGACCTGATTGAGGGCGATCAAACTCTGTTCGTCCGCCGTGACGAGGTCGAAGCACAATGGAAATGGATCGACGCTATCCGCCAACTCTGGAAAACGACCGGACTGAAGCCGAGGAATTACGGTGCCGGAACGTGGGGACCAAACGCGGCGATTGCGCTCGCCGAACGCGACGGAGTGAGCTGGCATGAGTAGGATACACGCCACAGTAGAGGCAGTGACTGCCCGCATCATCGAACGGTCAAAGCCCGGTCGCGCCGCCTATCTCGACCTGATTGCCCGGCAACGCGATGCCGGCGTCAACCGGCCTGCCCTGAGTTGCGGTAATCTCGCGCATGGTTTTGCTGCCAGCGGCGATGACAAGGCGGCCATTCGCGGTGGCAAATCGATGAACATCGGCATCGTCACGGCTTACAACGACATGCTGTCGGCGCATCAGCCTTATGGCAGATATCCGGAGCAGATGAAGATATTCGCCCGCGAAGTCGGTGCAACCGCGCAGGTTGCAGGTGCCGTCCCGGCAATGTGCGACGGCGTCACGCAGGGGCAGGATTCGATGGAATTGTCGTTGTTCAGCCGCGACGTCATTGCGATGGCGACGGCGGTCGGCCTGAGCCACGGCATGTTCGAAAGCGTCGCAATGCTGGGCATTTGTGACAAGATCGTGCCGGGACTTTTGATCGGCGCGCTGCGTTTCGGGCATCTGCCGACGATATTGGTACCTGCGGGACCAATGCCATCGGGCCTCGCCAACAAGGAAAAGCAGCGCATTCGGCAACTCTATGCCGAGGGCAAGGTAGGTCGTGCCGAACTGCTGGAGGCGGAAGCTGCTTCTTACCACGGGGCGGGCACCTGCACATTTTACGGCACCGCGAATTCAAACCAGATGATGATGGAGGTGATGGGCCTCCATATTCCGGGCGCTGCGTTCATCAATCCGGGTACGAAACTGCGCACCGAACTAACCCGCGCTGCGGTCCACCGTGTCAGCGAGATCGGCTGGGAAGGCGGCGACTATCGTCCACTTGGGCTTTGCGTTAATGAAAAAGCGATTGTGAACGCCTGTGTAGGCCTGCTCGCGACCGGCGGCTCGACCAACCATGCGCTACATATTCCGGCGATTGCCCGCGCGGCAGGGATCGTCATCGACTGGGAGGATATGGATGAGCTGTCGTCTATTATCCCACTGATTACGCGCATCTACCCCAATGGTTCGGGCGATGTGAACCATTTCCATGCGGCGGGTGGCATGGGCTTTGTCATCCGTGAGTTGCTCGACGCGGGGCTTCTGCACCGCGATATACTGACGGTCGCCGCCGATGATCTGTCCGCTTATGGGCTGGAACCAGTACTGAACGGTGAAACGCTGGCTTGGCGCGACGCGCCTGCTGTGACCGCCGACGAAACGATGCTGCGTCCGCCTTCCAACCCGTTCAGCGTTGATGGCGGTATGCGGCTCGTCACCGGTAATCTGGGCCGGGCGACCTTCAAAACCAGCGCCGTCGACGAATCGCGGTGGACGGTCGAAGCGCCGGTTCGCGTTTTTACCGATCAGAATGACGCGCTGGCTGCGTTCAAGGCGGGCGAGCTGGACCGCGATGTCATCGTCGTGATCCGCTTCCAGGGTCCAGTAGCAAACGGTATGCCCGAACTTCATAAACTGACGCCACCGCTCGGTGTGTTGCAGGATAAGGGCTTTAAGGTCGCGCTCATCACCGATGGCCGCATGTCGGGTGCTTCGGGCAAGGTACCCGCCGCGATCCACCTCAGCCCCGAAGGCGCACGCGGCGGCGCGATTGCCAAGCTGCAGGACGGCGATATCGTCCGGCTGTGCGCGAGCAGGGGTGCGCTTGATGTGCTGGTTGCCGACGCCGAATGGGCGGCCCGGATGCCAGTGCCGATGCCACCGCAGCATGTCGGCACGGGCCGCGAGCTATTCGCGATGATGCGCGCCACCGCCGATGAAGCCGAAAAGGGCGGGTCGGCGATGCTGGCCGCGGCCGGGTTATGACCCAGATAGTCGCGGTCGATATCGGTGGCACCCACGCCCGCTTTGCACTTGCCGAGGTCGAATGCGGACGCGTTGTCGAACTCGGTGAAGCGGTGACGCTCAAGACAGCCGAACATGCCAGTTTTCAAACCGCTTGGGAAGATTTTGGTCGGATTTGCGGCGTTCCGCTACCAAAGGCCGCTTCGATTGCCATTGCTGGACCGGTTGACGGCGAACTCATCAAGCTCACCAACAATCCGTGGATCATCCGGCCGGCGCTGATCTGCGAGAAGCTGAACGTTGATCATTACACGGTCGTCAACGATTTCGGCGCAGTCGGCCACGCTGTTGCGCAGGCCGGAGCCGAGCATTTCCTGCATTTATGCGGCCCCGACGTGCCGTTACCAGCGACCGGCACAATTAGTATCATGGGGCCCGGCACAGGGCTTGGTGTCGCGCATGTGTGGCGAAATACAGCAGGCTATCATGTCCAAGCGACCGAAGGCGGCCATGTCGATTTCGCGCCGCTGGACAGCATCGAGGACGCAATTCTGGCGCGTCTGCGCAAGCGGCATCGCCGCGTGTCGGTTGAGCGGGTGGTTGCCGGCCCTGGAATATCCGATATTTACGAAGCACTTGCCGCGATGGAAGGCCGTGCCGTTCAGCAATATGATGACAAGGCTTTGTGGGAATTGGGTACGTCAGGCACAGACAGCCTCGCGGCGGCGGCAGTCGACCGTTTCTGCCTTTCGCTGGGCAGCGTCGCTGGTGATATCGCGCTGGCGCAGGGCGGTTCGGCAGTGGTGATTGCTGGTGGCTTGGGCCTGCGGATTAAGGACACGCTAATCCGCTCGGGTTTTGCCGAACGCTTTACCGCAAAGGGCCGTTTTGAAGGCCTGATGGCCTCGCTACCCGTCAAACTGATCACTCATCCGCAGCCTGGCCTGTTTGGCGCCGCTGCTGCATTTGCACAGGAACATGACCAATGAGCCCCGTTGAAACGGTCATGCGCACCGCACCGGTAATCCCCGTGTTGGTGATCGAGGATGCTGCGCATGCACGCGTGATTGCAGAAGCCTTGGTTGCCGGTGGTTTGCCGGTGCTTGAGGTCACGCTGCGCACAGCTGCGGCGCTGGACGCGATTGCTGAAATGAAAAAGGTGCCAGGCGCAATTGTGGGGGCAGGCACCATTGTCGACATTCCCGGGTTGGAAAGCGCGATTGCTGCGGGTGCAGAGTTTATAGTTTCGCCCGGCCTTACCGATAATCTGGGCAAGGCTGCGGTTGATAAGGGTATCCCGTTCCTGCCCGGTATCGCCAACGCAGGCGACATCATGCGCGGACTCGATCTGGGTCTCACCCACTTCAAATTTTTCCCTGCAGAAGCCAATGGCGGGCTTCCGGCGTTAAAATCGCTCATCGGGCCGTTTGGTCAATGCAAATTCTGCCCAACTGGCGGCATTAAACAGGAAACCGCTGCTGACTGGTTGGCTGTCCCTGAAATTTTATGTGTTGGCGGTAGCTGGCTTGTTGGTAAAGGGACGCCTGATGCTGTGGCAATCGAAGCCGCAGCACGCGTCGCAGCGGCGCTCAAACAATAGACGGAGTATCCGGGCAATGGCCGAAGAGATTGAGTATTGGGAATTTGATGCCGCTGAAGACCTGATCGACGCGGTTGTCGGCGATGTCAGTTTCATTATTGAAAGCGCACTCGATGCCCGTGGGCAGGCGCTAGTTGCCTTTCCCGGCGGCTCGACCCCAAAACCAATTCTCGAAAAGCTGGCTCAAGCCAACATCCGCTGGAAAAACGTCACGATAATCCCGACTGATGACCGCTTGGTGCCGGTGGATAACCCGCTGTCGAATGTCGCGATGATCGCGAAGATTTTCATACCCAAGGGCGCGCGCGTTCTGCCGATTGCGAGCGAGGCTGCGGACCATCATCTGGCCGGAAGTGCGGCCAATGCACGCCTCGCCGACCTGCACTGGCCGCCCGATCTGGTGTGGCTCGGCATGGGCAGCGATGGCCATACCGCATCGATATTTCCAGGACCCGACCTCGACGCAGCCCTGAATGCAGGCAAGGATGTTCGCGCCATCGGCGTTGCTCCCGATCCGTTGCCACCGGAAGCACCGGTCAATCGCGTGACGCTGACAGCTTCAGCGATCGCCGCGGCACGCACGACGATGGTGGTGTTCACGGGTGCCGAAAAGCGCGCTGTATTCGACAAGGCGGTCGAAGATGGAAGGAAATCGGCCTATCCGATAGGCCAAGTCATCGACCGGATCGCAGTACCGGTGGATATTTACTGCCTGGACGGCTGAAAAATCAGACGCGGCGTATTTTGCTGGGCGCAGCTGTGGTATTCAGTCTCTTGAGATAGGACGGCAGGTCGGATTCGCCATAGCTGACAGGTTTACGTGCGGCTTTCGGATCGATCGGGTGGTCGAACGCGATACCCAGCCGTACTACGGGAAGCCAGGCAACATGGCCTGTGATCCATCCGATTGAGCGCAGATTGATCTCGACGATTTCGCCTCGCACAGCGCGCACCGGCGTTTCTGCCATCAGACCGCCCGAGGAGAGGTTACGGATGCGTGCCTCGCCGCCATCGCCGGATGACGGAAAACGCAGGATTGCCTTCAGCAAAAGGCTATCACGATCCTGACCGCGCTTGGCGCTAGCTGGGCTATCTTTTGGGACTGGTCCAATTGGGTTGTTCATAGCGCACCGAAAGCTTGGCTTGTTGCCGTTTGTTACACTTTATTACTGGCAGGAAAATGTAGCTAAAAGGTTAACACCCGCGCGCGCAAACACGCCTCACACTATCAAAAATTAAGCACGTTTTGTCGAAACAACGGATCGCCTAGTCGTCGCGTGATACGCGCTCTTGCCGTTCATGGCGCTCTTGTGCTTCCAATGTCATGGTCGCAATCGGTCTCGCACGCAGACGAGCGAGCGAAATTGGCTCGCCGGTCACCTGACAATAGCCGTATTCACCCTCGTTGATCCGCCGCAGCGCGGAATCGATCTTCGCAATCAGCTTGCGTTGCCTGTCGCGCGTCCGCAGCTCGATGCCCCAATCGGTCTCGCTGGATGCTCGGTCGTTCAGGTCGGGCTCGCGGATTGGGGCGTCTTGCAACTGGTTCAATGTCCCTTGCGATTCGGACAATATTTCGTTTCGCCAGTTGCTCAGCTGCTTTTCGAAATATTTCAGCTGGGTGTCGTTCATGAACGGTTCGTTTTCGCTCGGAACGTAGTCCGGATCGACGTCGTCATTCAAACCATTGCTACCATTTGAAATTTTTTGAGGTTTGGAGCTCACGCTCATTCTGATTTCTCCACCTCTGGCGGCTGCGAAATAGAACCGCAGCTGCTCGATACGTTCACTCTCGGCGGCGCTATAGACTCGGGGCAAATGTCGCACAAGACGCAATTGCGATGATTGCCCAATAGCTTGCTCAAAGCTGTGGAAAGTTGCTCTGGCGATAAAGTCTTTCGCCTTAAACAGTTCCAGTTCGGGACGCTTCGAGCAAGTGGCCCGGTTTATTCGCAGTTTTTTCGATTGCTACCTGCCAAACAGGGTTAATCGAATTGTGATTAACCCAATCTTCTGCGTTTCTTGTCGCATCGGGAAGCAAGGGGCCGTTATTCCAATTGTCGGGAATGGACCTGAACTTCAAACGCTGAAGAAGGTTAAGATTATGTCAGTACGCATGGCTTTAGCAAAATTATGTGCATGCACTTGCGGCGGCGCGCTTATCGGTGGCGGCGCGATGCAAGTCGCTGATGCCCCTGCAACTGCGCAGGTTCACAACGTCAGCTACGCAAAGAAAAAGCACAAGACGCGCAAGATCGCCCGTCATGCCCCGGTGCGTAAAATAAAACGCGTCCGCAAAGTTGTGCGTACGACGACAACGTCTTCCTGCACGCCGACCGTGGTGACCTTCGCAAGCGGCGGGATGGCTCCTATTCCAATGCCTTATATCCCGCCTTCATCTTATCAAGGTGAATTCGGCGGTAGCGGCGGCGGTGTTCCTGTCGTCATTGGCGGATCGGGCGGCTTTGGCGGCGGTGGCTTCTTCGGTGGCTTTTCCGGCAGCAGCAGTGGCGGCGGTGGCGGTACCGTGGTTATTTCGTCGACATCGAGCAGTACTGGCGGCATCAGCAGCTCGACATCTTCAGGTGGTTCGGGCGGATCGAGCACGTCCAGCACGTCAGGCGGTGTTTCGACTTCGACCGGTGGCGTGAGCACTTCGACCTCGACTGGCGGCGTAAGCACGTCAACCGGCGGTGTATCGACCTCAACCGGCGGCGTCAGCACTTCGTCAGGTAATGTCAGCACTTCGTCGGGTAACGTCAGCACATCTAGCGGCGCGGTAACCAGTTCCGGTTCTTCTTCGTCTTCAAGTTCGTCTTCATCGTCTAGTTCTTCGTCGAGCAGCAGCTCGTCGTCGGGCGGCAGTAACGGCGGAAGCTCGGGCGAACCGGGTGGTTCTGGCGGTAGCAATGGTTCCAGCGGATCGTCGGGCAGCTCGGGTTCAAGCGGCTCAAGCGGTTCTTCTGGTTCCAGCGGTTCATCGTCTTCGAGTTCGTCGTCGTCGGGTTCGTCTTCTGGCGGGTCTTCATCGAACGGTTCTTCGAGCTTTGGCGGTAGTGGCGGTAGCACATCGTCGTCGTTCGGTGGCAGCACGTCTTCGGGTTCCAGCGGTTCGTCATCTTCGTCGAGCAGCAGTTCCTCGTCTTCGAGTTCTTCGTCCTCGAGCGGCGGTTCGACCGGTGGCTCGACGGGCGGAACCGATGTCCCGGCCCCGCCGATGGTCTTGCTCTTCGGTGCAGCAGCAGCAGGCCTCTTCGCCCGCCGCCGCGCAGCCAAGAAATCAAAGGATGTAATCGCGGCATAAGCGGCGCTGCATTGCACCAAGCCCAAGGGCGGTCTTCGGGCCGCCCTTTTTCGTTGCGAAACCGGGAACGGCTCGGCATAGCCTGCGGCCATGCACGACATCAAATATATACGCGAAAATTCGGCTGCATTCGATGCTGGGCTAGCCAAACGTGGAGCGCCGCCAATATCTGCTAAATTGCTAGAGCTTGATCAGGCTCGAAGAAGCGCTGAAAGCTTGCATCAAACCCAACTTGCCGAGCGTAACAAAGCAGCGAAACAAATTGGTCAGGCTAAAGGATCTGGCAACATCGCTTTATACAACGAATTGCTGGAAAAATCTAAGCTGAGAAATGACATCGGCGAAGCTTCGGCGGAAGTCAGCCTAAAGCGTAAGCAAGAATTGGATGCCCTGCTCGCAGGCCTGCCAAACTTGCCAGCCGATGAGGCGCCCGACGGTGCGGACGAAAACGATAATGTAGAACTCACCCGTGTTGGCACGCTGCGCAATTTTGACTTCACTCCCAAGGATCATGCCGACATTGGTCCGCCTTTAGGCCTGGATTTCGAAACTGGCGTCGCGCTGTCTGGTTCGCGCTTTACCTTCATGCGCGGGCAGATGGCGCGGTTGAACCGGGCACTTGGCCAGTTCATGCTCGACCAGCATACCGTCGAGCGCGGCTATAGCGAATGTTCGACGCCGTATTTGGTCAAAGACGAAGCCGTGTTCGGCACCGGACAACTGCCCAAATTTGCCGAAGATTTGTTTCAGACCACCGATGGCCGCTGGCTCATCCCGACGGCTGAAGTTTCACTGACCAACAGCGTCGCAGGGCAGATTTTGGACGAAGCGACCTTGCCTATCAGGCTGACCGCGCTGACGCCTTGTTTCAGGTCGGAAGCGGGCGCGGCTGGTAAAGATACCAAAGGCCTGATCCGCCAGCACCAGTTCGAAAAGGTCGAGCTGGTTTCAATTACCCGGCCCGAAGACAGCGCAGCCGAGCATGAATATCTGGTCGGTGCGGCCGAATCTATCCTACAGGCCTTGGATCTCCCGTACCGCAAAATGCTGCTGTGTACCGGCGACATGGGTTCATCCGCCCGCAAGACTTATGACCTCGAAGTCTGGTTGCCGGGGCAGCGCCTGTACCGCGAGATTTCGAGTTGTTCCAATTGCGGCGACTGGCAGGCGCGGCGGATGAATGCGCGCTATCGGTCCGCTGAGGGCAAGGGGAATATATTCGTGCATACGCTCAACGGTTCCGGCCTTGCTGTTGGCCGGACGCTGGTTGCAGTCCTCGAAAATTATCAGGAAGCCGATGGCAGCGTGACTATTCCCGCTGCATTGCTGCCCTATA
>JANONL010000026.1:0-2079 GCA_031420815.1 Sphingomonadales bacterium
ATCGACATCGTCGCAATCACCGCCATGAAGCGCGATAGCCAGTACGCACGGAAAGCAGGGATTGAAAAAGGATGCGGGCCGTTCATCTGCGCGATTGCCTAACTGGTTGATCGAATGTGCGCAATGCGCGCTTTGCTTGCCTCTGCAAAATTTGGCCTATCCGGTTAATGGTGACGCTCGTCGAAAAGCTGCTGGCCAAGGCGTGCTGTTATGTGCATCTTCCCCGCCATCACGGGCAGGGAGAGCCAAAATGAAATTCAGGTATCTATTGATTGCGGCATCGGTCGCAGCGATCAGCATCACCGGCGGATGCAAGAAAGTCGATGGCGACGCCGAAACTGCGGTGATCGCGGTCAATAACGGCAGCGCTTGGGGCAAATATGTCGAAACGTTCCTCGAAGGTTATTTCAAGGTCAATCCGACCTTTGCCGTCTACCAAGGCAAGCACGAATTCGACGGACAGCTTCCGGACTGGAGCCCCGAAGGCATCAAGGCGCAAATCGATTACCGCAAAAGGGCAATTGCAGACGCCAAGGCTGTCGATGATAGCGACATGACCGATACCCAGAAGTTCGAGCGCAATTATCTGGTCAGCGTGATGGAAGGCGAACTATTCTTCATCGAAGATGCTCAGGATCATTTGAAAAACCCTGCATTTTATGTTGGTGACCTCGATCCCAACGTTTACATCGCGCGGCCCTATGGCGATGCAACAACGCGGATGAAGGCGTTTATTGCTTATGCCAATAACGTCCCCAAGGCTGCAGCGCAGATCAAAGCTAACTTGAAGCTGCCTTTGCCAGCGACCTACCTCAAATTCGGTCAGGCCGGGTTTGGTGGCTTTGCCGATTATTACACCGGCGACGCGAAAAAGGCTTTTGCCGGAGTGAAGGACGAGGCGCTGCAGAAGCAGTTTGACGAGGCGGCTGGAAAGGCTGGCGCGGCGATGAAGGATCTGGCGGCACATATCGGTTCGCAACCGGCGACCAGCGATGGTTTTGCCTTGGGTGCGGACAAGTTTTCGAAAATGGTCCTCGCGAACGAAGGCGTCGATGTCTCTCTTGAAGAACTGGAAGCGATTGGGCGCGCGGACCTGAAGCGCAATCAGGAGGCGTTGGCGGTTGCATGCTCGACCTATGCGCCGGGTGCGACGATGCAGGATTGCATGAACAAGATGGGCGCGAACAAGGCCGCCGACGGTCCGGTTGCCGAAGCCCGCCGACAATTGCCGCCGCTCAAACAGTTCCTGATCGATAAGGATATCGTGTCGATCCCGGGGACTGAGGAAGCAAAGGTTGAAGAATCTCCGCCCTACAACCGGCAGAATTCGGCCTATATCGATATCCCCGGGCCTTATGAAAAGGGACTGCCGTCGGTTTACTATATTTCGCCGCCAGACCCGACTTGGGACAAGGCCACGCAAGACGGCTTCGTTCCTGGCAAGATGGATTTGCTTGGCACCAGCGTGCATGAAGTATGGCCCGGGCACTTCCTTAATTTCCTCCATGCTAACCGGGCGGAATCGATCTTCGGCAAGTTGTTCGTCGGATACGCTTTTGCCGAAGGCTGGGCGCATTATACCGAGGAAATGATGATGGACGCCGGGCTCGGCGAGACGGTGGGCAGGGATGCCGCCGAGATGAAGGTCGGGCAGCTTTCGAACGCACTGCTGCGCAATTGCCGTTATCTCTCGGCTATCGGCCTGCATGCGCGCGGCATGAGTGTGGCGCAATCCGAAGAGTTGTTCAAAAACGAATGCTATCAGGATGCGGGCAACTCAAAGCAGCAAGCGGCGCGGGGTACTTATGATCCGGGCTATCTGAACTACACGATGGGCAAGCTGATGATACGCAAGCTCCGCGATGACTGGACCAAAGGCGACCGGACAAAGTGGAAAGCGTTCCATGACGAATTCCTGTCCTATGGGGGTCCACCGATCCCCATGGTGCGGAAAGCAATGATGAAGGAAGCGGAGGCGAAGGCGGTTTTCTAAAATTTAAGGCCCTCCCTGCAAACGGGAGGGCCATTATTGCTCAATCCTTCAACGGGTCATCGCTGAGCGGTGAACTGCGGGTCCAC
>JANONL010000027.1:0-15575 GCA_031420815.1 Sphingomonadales bacterium
GACGACATCGACGAGCAGCAAACCACGCCCGAGCAACAACCGGTAACCGAAAAACGCTACCGCCAGCACCAGCAGGCCGGTCAGCAATGCGGCCACCGGCCCGCCGGGTTGCGACAACGCCGTATAGCCGCGCTCCACCAGCCCAAACGACTGGCAATCGGTATCGGCGAGCAATCGGGCCGCGAGACCGTCGCCTTCGGGGGCAGCACAGAACCCGGCTCTCATGCGGCTTGCAACAATAAGGGCAGCCAAAGCGCCGGGTCGTCGCCGACCTCGGCGCGAAGGCCATCGAGCAAGCGAACAGTGCGTTCGCGCCCCGAAAGCACGGTCAGCAGGTCTGGCTCCGAAGCCAAGTTCAAGCGAACGACCACACTGTCATTACCGTGCTTCACCAGAAACGCGCGCGCGGTTTCGGGAATATTGCGCACCAGTTCATATTCGTGCTGCGTCAGCCCGAAGCCGTCGATATAGTCATGCGCCTGCGCCGAGGCATTGGCCATGAAGATTTGTGTGCCTGCCTGCTCGACGATCGCCGAGGCTATTTTGCTTTCGAGCGCATCGGACGCTGATTGCGTCGCGAAGCCGACAATACCGCCGCGTTTCCGGATCGTTTTTTCCCAATCACGGATGCGCGCGACAAATACTTCATCGTCGAGCGCCTTCCAGCCCTCATCGACAACGATGATCGTCGGCCTGCCATCGAGCCGTTCTTCGACACGGTGGAAAAGATACAGCATAGCGGGCGAACGAAGCACCGGCTGATCGAGGATCGCGGTCATATCGAAGCCAATCGTCTCGGCCTCCAACTCAAGCCCGTCCGCCTCATTGTCGAACAACCACGCATGTTCACCTGACGAATGCCATGGTGCAAGTCTGGCGGCGAGGTCGCTTCCCGAAGCGCGCCCTCTGCCCCGGAACAATTCCGCGAGATAGCGCAGCCTTCGGTGCTCGGCCGGACCTGCATAAGCCGAATCGACCGCTTCAGCGATCCATGCCGATTCCTCGACGGTCGGCGCTATGCCGTTGACCGTGACCAATGTCGCCAGCCACTCGGTCAGGAAGCCGCGATTAGCCGGACTGTCGGGCAGCGAAAGCGGGTTCAATCTGGTCGGTTCGCCAGGCCGCAACGTATCATAGACCCCGCCAATTGCCCGAAGAAAAATCTCCGCACCGCGATCCTTGTCGAAAAAGACTATGCGCGGGGAGAACCGGCGCGACTGCGCGAGCAAGAAGCCGAGCACCACAGTTTTGCCTGACCCGGACGGCCCGATAATGGTAAAATTGCCAAGGTCGCCGCGGTGGAAGTTGAAGAAATAAGGGCCAGCCGAAGTGGTTTCAAACAGCGTCACCGCGTCGCCCCAGAAATTGTCTGTCTGCTGGCCGATGGGGAAGTTATGCGCGCTGGCGAAACCGGCAAAATTGGCCGAAGAAATCAGCGCGCGCCTGGCAATGTAACCGAAATTGCCCGGGAACTGCGCCCAGAACGCGCCCTCAAGCCCCAAGTCTTCGCGTACTGCGGTAAAGCCGGCTTCGGCGAGCATAGCCTGCGCTTCGCCTACCGCGACATCGAGTTCGCTCAACTGCTCGGCGCGGATCATTACTGTCAGATGATGTTCGCCAAAGGCGGCGCGACCGGCGGCGACTTCATCCTTTGCTAGCACCAATTCCGAACGAAGCGAGATCGCCGCGTCGTCGGCAGAACGCATCCGGCGAAGCGCTAGGTCCATGCGTTCGAGTGCCGGACCACGATCAACGAGTGCGAAACTTTGCGTCACCGTCATCTCGAACGGCAGCCGGTAGAGATCATCGAGCATACCAGCATCGGTGTTTGACGGATAATCCTTGATCGACAACATCGCGGCAAATTCGGCAGGATCGCCGTTCATTGGTCCGAACTCAATCGCATCTGCCCCAAAAACGATTTGGCGACGCACCATTGCGTAACCCAAATCGCCGGTCGGGAGCAGCATCGGCAACGACACGCCATTGGCGAGCGACGCCAGAAATTCGAGCGGTTCGGATGCAAGCCCAGTGGGCAGATCGTAAACCGACAGCAATTTGGGTTGATAGGGTTCAAGCGCCGACAAGATCGCCTCGCGCGCTTGGTTGAGCTGGCGCACATCTGGACCTTGTTCGCGCTCTGCTGCACCACCGCCGCCAAACATCCTGAGCATTTTTTCAGCCATCCCCGCTCGGCCAGCTAGCGGGCGGATGACGAGCGTCAGATAGAGATCGTTCACATAAAGCCGCCGCTTCGCCAGCCGATCCTGCCATGCGCGGTCGAGTGACTGGCTGAATGGGTCGCCGAATTTTCCGGTAAAAACCGGCGAAACGGCACGGCGTACGACATGGTGGACCAGCGCAAAGCGCGCCGATGCAACCGACAGCAGCATAGCATCACGCGCGTTTTTCCGCGCCTCGAGCGTAACGGCGTCAATCGTTTCAAACGGCAGGCCTTCGAGCCGGATAACCTGAAGCGCCAGACCGTCACGAGTCAATATCGTCTGTTCGTCGATCTGCGCCGCATAGGGAAGGTGATCCCCCGCAGCCGTTTCGCGACGCGCAAATTTCTCACGGGCGGTAAGCATTGGCCCCCCATAGACGACGGTTTTTAACGGGAGGGGTGCGGCGAATCTTTACCATCCATATCGCCATGATGTTTGCATCGCGCAGATGGGCCGCATAACCGATGGCATGGATGAACAGCGACGGCAGCAACGCCAGCGGCGTCTTGAACACCAGAAAAAGCTCTGCAGCGACAATGCCGTTGAGCACGAAAAACGGATAAGTGACACCCGCCACCATCTGCGGCCGCGCCAGCGCACGGAATAGCGGATCACGGTTCATCCAGCCACCGAACGGATGCCGCCGACGATGGAAGCTGCGCCGAACAGGATGAACAATCCGAGGACGACGGTTGCACCGTATTTCCAGTTGACCCGCCCGGTCAGCATCATGAAGCCGACCGCTGCCACCGCGATCACCGCAACCGCAGTTGCGACATTGCCGAGCAATGTGCCTTGCAACCAATCCACCGCGCCGGTGATTGGACCCGACCCGGCTGGATCGGGCGCGGCATATTGCGCGGCGGCGGGCGCCGAAAGGAGCAAGGTGAAAAGCGTCAACAGGCGATATTTCATGGTTCGGTTACCTCGATAAAAAATGCATTGTCGTTGATGATTGGCGCTACTGGCATGATTGCGGCTGCGGCTACCGAAACGGCTGGCAGCGCGGGCGGTTGCCACCGGCCCAATATTGTCGCCACATAATTTTGCGTCTCGCGGTAGGGCGGGATACCGCCGTAGCGCAGCACCGCACCTGGCCCGGCATTATATGCGGCGAGTGCAAGCGGGATGCTGCCAAACCGGTCGATTTGCTGGCGAAGATAGCGCGCGCCGCCGCGCATATTCTGGTCGGCATCATAGGGATTAACCCCGAGCTGTGCTGCGGTCCCCGGCATCAACTGCATCAGCCCGAGCGCGCCCTTCGGGCTGACCGCGTTCATCCGGCCACGTGATTCCTGATAGATCACAGCGTCGACAATTCCCGACGGCAGGCCGTATTCGCGCTCCACTTGTGCAACCGAAATGCTTGCCGATGACCGTTGCGCCAACGGCTGGCCGACATGGGCAGCGCGCTCGTGAACCAGAGAATTGCCTTCATCGGCGAATATCGTCGGCGCGTCGTAAACCGTCGCCTCGCCGTCACCTCCAATCTCGATTATCTGCGCATAGGCTGGCGATGCCGCGAAGGTGACAACGGCCAACAAAGGTAAAAGCTTGGCGATGTTCATTCCATATGGTCCGGTGAATAACCCGGCACTGGGCTTATCGCGACCATGCCAGCAAGAATGCTGACGGCGACAATCCAGCTAGCCGCGATTTTAACAGCGGCTCCCATCTCTTTTTCGAGCAACCAGCCAGCGGGCAAAAACAATAATGCCAAAGGAAATGCGGCGGCCATGCCGCCACCCCCGCCAGCTGAGTGGGCGACAAGCCCGACCCAGAACCCAGCATTAATGCTTGCCAGAAAAACCCAGACGCCATCTACGCCGCGCGGCAGATAGGCAAGTCCGGCAGTGATCGCTGCGCTTATCCAAAGTGCTAGCATCGCCGGTGTCTCCCAACGAGCCACTGGCATGACCGCAAAAGAAAGCGACGATGTGACAACCAGCGTGATGATAGCCAATACGGCGATTTTGATCGGCGTCTTCGTCAGTGCCAATCCCAAGGCGGCGCAAAGCAACGCGAGCGGAAGAAATCCTGCGTTCATTGCGGCAATCCCGCAACCAAGAAGACCACGCCGGCGGCTGCGGTGGCAGCACCGGCAGCGCGTAACCCAAGTTCGCCAAAACGCAGGTTCTTCAATAAGCCAAGACCAATTCCAGCCAAATGCAATAGCCCGGTGGCGAGCACAAAACCGACGCTATAGCCGACCGGGTCTGCGGTCGCGGGCAGTTCGGTGCCGTGCGCGTAGCCGTGGAAAAGCGCGAAAATGGCAACCACAACACAAGCGACAACCGGTGCAGCGCGCACTGCGGCTAAAATCATTATGCCTAGCGTGATTACCGATATGGCGATGCCAAGCTCGACCGGCGGAAACGGTATTGCTGCCATCGCCAACGCTGCACCTATCGTCATCATCACCGGAAAAACCATTGGCAGTATTACCAGTAACGGTCTGCCAAGAAACGCGCCCCAAATTCCAACTGCGACCATCGCCAGCATGTGATCAGTGCCTAAAAACGGGTGGCTAAAGCCAGCCGCGATTCCGCCCGCGTTGCTAGCTTCGTCATGCGCATACGCGGGGACACTGTACATACTCAGCAATGCTACGAACAAAAATGCACCCAGCATTGCTTGTACGCGAATGCGATTTAAGTTGGACAATCCCACAGCTTCGCTCGTAGGTTCACCGGAACAAACAAGGCTTAAAGGACTTTCTCCCCCATGCGCTTCACCTTGGCTAAACTTTCGCTCCTCCTTTTTGCCACGTCTGCAACCGCTCATGATTTTTGGCTCCAGCCGCAAGCTTTCCAAACCAAGCCAGGGGCTGCTTTGCCTGTTACCGCGCTGATTGGTCACGGCGATAATCGTGGACGTTGGGAGGCTGATGCCAAGCGAGTGGTAATGCTTAAGTCGATTGGCCCTAACGGCACCGTCGATCTCCGGAGGAGCTTCTCGCAACGGGGGATAGGCCCGCATTTTGCCACGACTTTTCCTAAAGCCGGTGTTCACGTGCTGGCGATGCAAACCAATCATGCTTCGTCCGAATTGCCGCCGAAACGCTTTAACGATTACGCCACTGACGAAGGATTGACCCCAATACTCGAACATCGATCGCGGGTCGGTACTACCGACACCGCAGGCCGAGAAATTTACAGTCGTCGCGCAAAGGCGTTGATCCATGTCGGGCCGAACACCGGACGCGCAGATCCGCGTGCAACTAGAGCGGTCGGACTGACGCTGGAAATCGTTCCCGAACGCGACCCGTATGCGCTTGGCAAATCGCGCAAGCTGCCGGTGCGTGTCATTTATGAAGGCAAAGCATTGCCCGGCGCGACGATCAAACTGACCAACCTGAATTCCGACGAAAAGCCGGTCGCTATTATGAAAACGGACGCGAACGGACGAGCCAACTTCCGTATTCCGGAAGTGGGCTCGTGGCTCCTGAATGTTGTCTGGAGCAAACCCATCAAAGGGCGTCCGGTTGCCGATTTCGATACGATATTCTCCAGCCTGACATTCGGTTACGATCTACAACCGAAAAAATAAAATGACCGGAGCGGCATAGCCTTGCCACTCCGGTCAATCGTCATTCCTATTTAATCTCGCTCGGTTCTGTTGTCAGACTGAGCGGTATTATGTCGCCGTCTTTGGGCTCAATCGGCGTGGCATTTGCGTCAGCACGAAATGCCATTCCGAAAACTACTCCAAAGGTATCTTCTTGGGCCACCGTCGTCGGTGGAGGCGGTGGCGGCGTGGTATTATCGGCACCGCCTCCACACGCAGCAAGCGTTGATATCGGAACTGCAAAAAGCAGCAGATTGAGGTTTTTACGTTTCATCTACTCGCTCCTTATGGCTGGGTTTGCGGACGGGGAGCGCCACGCAAAGGAGCGTTCAAATACGGGAACGCGTTCTGGATGTTGGCTGCATTGCTAGGTGCACCATCGGTGTAGGCCACTGTACCAGTCGGCGCTTGTGCAGGTGTGCACAGGCCTAGATTGGTCGGCGTTCCAGCTATTGGCACAGGGTGACATAGCCGACCCATGGCGACGCGTAGAACGATGTCAACTACGTCATCACCAGGCCTGCGTCCGTTGGGGAAGCCGGCCAAGTCGTCAGCGACCACACCCAGGGTTTTCTGCGAAGCTTGCGGCGTCGGATTGACGGCCGTGTTGAGCCGCAGCATTTCCGAAGCGGTCACCGTGCTCTGCTGATTGAGTGTTGCAATCCCGGTCAGGAACGTAGCGACAAGATCGTTGCGCGGGAAGTTAGTAGGTGCAAGATTCGTGAACGATGTCCCAAGTGTCGCATTCACCGGCGCGCGGAAAAGCGCATCGAGGATTGCCGGGAATGTCGGGTTGGTGACGTAAGTCGCAAGTGCACCATCTTGTGTGGGCTTGGCCGCATTGAAAAGATCCTTTTCAGGCAGTCCGATCACGACTTCGTTCACCAATGGCATACCAAGCCGGGAAACCTGAACCAAGGCACCGCCATGCAGGTCGCTCATCCGCGTATTGGGGGTGGGTCGAAGCAAACGGGCTTGCGGCAGGCTGGCAGTACTCCAAACGCCGATCACGCCGTTGCCGGTTCCTTTCAGGCAAGCAATCGGGATTTCGATCGCCAGCGAGGTTACGTTTTTCTTGCCGATCAGTTCCTGATTATCTTGGCTCTGCGTAATACCGCCGGGAAACGCCGGACCGCTGCTATAAACAGGATCGGCTGCGCCCTGGATGGGAACAAAGTTCACCAGATCAAAGATCGGGCCCAGATTGACCGCAAAATACTCAGCGCGCTGGCCCGCAAAGACCCGCCCCTGAGTAGCACAGCCTGGGATCGCAACATTGTTGTAGACAAACTGATTGGCGTAGGCCGGATAGTTCGGAACCGATTTGTTGCCGGCATTGTCGAACGGTTTGACGAAGGTTGCGCTGCCGCCGCTGGTCAGCTGACCGCGAGCGCCGGAGCGCTTGTCGCCGGTGATTTGCGTGACTGAATAAATTTCACGCTCACCGAGATCGGCATCGTTCGCGCTCGAAATCTGACCTACATGCCGTAATGCGATCGACTGATCGACGCCGCCGACGTTCAAGGTAATGCCCTTTGGTCCGCTGAGCTGGTTTACGAATTTGAACTGGTAGGTCAGATCCTCTTTCGCATCGCCATTGCTGTCAACGTGAATTTCGTAAACGGCATCGGGGTCCATCGTGTAATAATTGGGTCCATCGCCCGGATTTTCGCCCGGCTGAAAGTTCGCGATGATCGTGACATAGTCCTGGCGTCCCGGTTCGTAGCTGCGAAATGCGTAGACATCGGTGTTATCGACTTTGGGAATTTCAGTAACCCCCGGAGCCTCTCGGTGGCTCGACGCAAGCGCTGAACAGTTTGCACTTACTGCCGTCGCGATGGCACTACTTATCAATAAAAATTTAGACAATTTCACGTCATTTCTCCTCGGTGTTGGCTCCCTTTGGACCATATCGAAACCAACCGGTCGCGGCATGACGATGCAGCTACGGACAAACTGACGCTATGGATGCAAATCTGAACATCGGTTCATCGCGAAAGTTCCGTCGGCTCGCCGTAAATAAATAGATTGTTCAGAAAATACTTTCCGGAGTATTTTCCGCGAACAGCTCTTCCCACGTCCATGCGCGTTCCTCGGTAGAGCGAATCTCGTCGGCGGGCTCGATCAGTTGCTGCCACGACCATTCACCGGAACCAAAAGCAAGGAAAGTGGTGTAACCCTGTTCGGGGATGGCAATCAGCCGGGGACCGATAACCGGTGTTGCCAGACATTCCGGGGGCAAACTGTCAAGGATCGACAACACACGGCTCCGCACTTCGGCCAATGGGGCTTCGTCCGCTGCCGCAGCAACACTCCATTCGGCATTCCACATTACAATGGCCTCCGAGATGGAACGATCAGATCGGGCGACGCGGTTGATTGCTAACGGCACGAGCGGATCGCTGGTCAGTTGCGCCGTGACTTCATCCAGTGGCGAACAGACCTCGCCGTCGGGATCGCCCTCCGCACTTTGCTGGTCGGCATGGGCCTCCGCTGGACTCGAGATAATCGCTATTGCTTCTACGGGGATGATTGGATCAGGGAGCTGTACGGCAGGCGGACTGGGCGACGCAGACAACGCGAACACCGACAGTGCACCCTGCTTTTGTTTCGGTTGAACGGCGTGCCTTGAAAGGACGAGGAGAATAATGATGAATATATGAAAGGCTACGACGCCCATGAAAATTGCAGCGCGTCGACCCACGGGCTCAGGTACCAAGCCAATGCGGTCGGACGTTTTCAACATTTCCATTTGGTTCGGAGCCTTAGCCAAATCACAACTTCTGCAGTTTCAATGCAAACACAATAATCGACGGAATCGCGTAAACGCATTTGCAACCTAGACGAGACTCGGGATCGCGGCGTTTGTTCCGTAGCTGGAAGAAACGGAGACATTGCCTGCATAGATGCACGCACTTGCTAATATCGGCTTTATCGATGTCGGCAGGAATGCCGCATATTGCAGGTTTCTCGCTGGAAGCCGGACAAATGTCCGTGCGCTCATAGGCCCGCGGCCGTCGATAAGTTGGATAGAAGCGGTTGACCGGTGCGATAGCCACTTGCACCTTCGGTCGCTTAGCGCCTATAGGTTTTGAGGGCGCGTTCGGGCAATTCCCAACCGTAGATTCAGCAGATTTTCCCAATCCGGCCTTTGGCCATGAGGTTTTTTTGCTAAACTATGGAACTTATTATATTTTATTGGTTGCGGGTGTAGGATTTGAACCTACGACCTTCAGGTCATGAGACGGAAGGTCAAGCATTTATGATACTGATATAATTAAACAAATACTTAGTTTTTTGTGCTGTGTGTTAAATTCTGTGTTAGCGTTTTGCGCTAACAGGCAATATTCGGCTTATTTTGTGTTAATTCGCTAACACAAAACTTAAATGGCACGAGAAAGTGTACCGGACAGCATCCGTTTCGGATCCATTTACAAAAATAGCGTGATTAACCACCTTTCGGGTTATACCAGTGACATTGCTCGGAGTACCCGTAAGAACTCCCATCATAAACTCCGGCAAGGCTCCGACCAGTCTTGCTTAGTTAACTTGTCTTTTCGCCTGTGACGGGCAGGACAACACCGAGACCAAGAAAAAAACCTTTTAGACGCTATTTCCATGCTTTTCAGACGGTGAAGTTCGTAGGCATGGCATCACAACACCCGAAGAACGCGCCGAAAATTCAGTATCTGCGCTTCGTCCGCATTCTGATGCATCCATTCATGGTTATGGCCGAATCCCAAATCGAACCATTACTCGGCTATCGGCCTGCAGTGTGCCAGCGGCTCGGCTCAGATCGACCCCGAGGACAAGCGGCCAATCTTTGGCCAGTCGCCTTTCGATCCCAACCGTGAACAGGTTCAGCAAATATCCATCAACGTATTCAACCCGGGCCTCTGCTCGGAGAATGGAGCGCACTGAAGGCGCCATTCGGAACTTTAGTCCCAATTGATATCCGCATTCGATGGCTGAGGAATTATCAGATGTATCCTGGCAAAGGACACCCGGGCTGATGTCTAGCCGTGTGGCGTCGCGCCCATCCCCGGGCAAATTGAAAATGATTGGCACGTGCACCGGCACGCTCAGCCGAGTAATGTCGACTTCACCTAACCCAAAGAGCATGTCGGTGCGCCTTCGCAACATAATATTGCTGACGATTATGCCCATATTCTTCCTATCTACTGGCCTCAAGACACAATGGGGCCTCGGCAGTGTCTCGGTCTTCGCCGCTGCCGGACTTCTGCTTGCGGCATCAATTTCGGGTAAGCCTGTTAGGCGTCCACATCGCAGGCCGCATCCTGATATGAGAAAAGGGTGAAGCGCCGATTATCGGCTGGCTGCTGCAAACCAAGGCGCTGATCGAGATCAGCTTTGCGAGCGTGTTGCTTGACAAGGGAATTATCTCAAACGAAACTTTCACCGCCTTGTTGTTAATGGAGGTGGCATCGACGATGCTGACGACCCGTTGGTGACACCCAAGCTAAAATCGCTGGTTCGGGTGATAAAAAATGGGGTTGAGCTGACACTCCTGTTAAAGCGTAGGTTGATATTTTATGTTAGCTAAGAAAATATTCAAGTATCTGGATCTGAAGTCCGAGCACTGCTGTTAATCTGATTGTTTTATGAACAGTTTGGAATTTTAACTCGTAGGAATGTTTGTGGTCGATGTCGCTGTCGTCAATTTTAACAAGCATCTTGCAAAGGATGAGTGTCACTCATTGAACGTCCACGAAAGCCACCGGTAGTTCGGTACTTCAACGAAGGTGCAACCGATATCCACAAGGTGATGCGCGTCCGGCGACCCGGAACGGCGGGCTGAACACCCTGCCGTTGCATTGTCGCGCTGAAAGTAGGAGCACAATTCGATGCTGTTTACTCTGCCATACGTATTCAGACCCCAAATAGCTTGTCGCCACCATACGCAACGTACATATCAAAGCGATAAAAAAGAGCGTGCCCTGCCCTAGCAAAGCGCGCTAATTACCGGAGATAGAAGATGGCAATGCAACCAGGCGCAGCTGCGTCGCCGGGGTCCAGCGACCCCCATATCGACGCCCCGCAATTGCAATTGTTTGTCATGGGGCTGTTTTTCATCTTCGGCGGTATTACCAGCCTTAATGACGTCATCATCCCCAAGCTGAAAGAGCTTTTCACGCTCAACTATACGCAAGCGATGCTGGTGCAGTTTTGCTTCTTTGCCGCTTATGCTATTATAGGTATTCCCGGCGCGCGACTGATTAAAAAAATCGGCTACATGCGCGGCGCAGTCGTCGGACTGTTGACGATGATGGGGGGTTGCCTCCTGTTTATTCCGGCAAGTCAGACCGCGACTTATGGCGTATTCCTACTAGCACTGTTTGTACTGGCGAGCGGCGTAGTGATTGTGCAAGTTGTATCCAACCCGCTAATATCGTTGCTTGGAAAGCCCGCGACAGCACACAGGCGCCTTACGTTCGCGCAGGCGTTCAATTCTCTTGGCACTACGATATTTCCCATTGTCGGGTCGATACTAATTTTGGGCGGATTAGCGACGGTAACCGCTGACCAGCTTTCCGGTAACGAACTCGACGCTTATCGCACAGCGGAGAGCCAGGCGATTGTGAATGGCTATCTGGGCATTGCGGTAGCGCTGGCGATTGTCGCGGGGGGGTCGTCTGGATGTTTCGCAATGCGCTGAAAGGCGAAAAACATGAGGAAAGCGAAGGTCTTGCCGGACTTGACCTGCTAAAACGGCCACGCTTCGGTTATGGTGCACTGTGTATCTTCCTGTACGTGGGCGCCGAAGTCGCCATCGGCTCACTCATCGTCAATTATCTCATGCAGGACCATGTTATGGGCTTGCAGGAACAGGCCGCAGGGAAGCTCATCGGGCTATATTGGGGTGGCGCGATGGTCGGGCGTTTTATCGGCTCGGCAGTCCTGCGCGTGCTCAGCCCGGGCAAAGTGTTGGCTTTCGTTTCGTTGGCGGCGATCGCGCTCCTTATAATTTCCACACAGACTACGGGTGATGTTGCAGGCTACACGTTATTGGCAGTTGGCCTCGCCAATGCGATTATGTTCCCAACGATTTTCACGTTGGCCTGCGAGAAGCTGGGTTCGCGCGCGGCGGATGGGTCGGGCATCATTAACGTGGCAATCGTCGGCGGCGCGGTTATCCCGTTGCTGACGGGTGTAATCGCTGACCTGACCTCAAGTCTGGCGATTGCCTTTATGCTTCCAATAGCATGTTACGCGATCATCGCTGCGTTTGGCTTTTATGCGCGGAAGCCGGCCTAGCTGCTAAATTGCGAAATCCTGTCAGACTCATTGCGAAATCGAATAATTTCGCGAACTCATAAAGTTAATCTTGAAAGCGCCGTCGAATGTGAGGCGAAATTTTGCGCGCATCCCGAAATAAAGGCATCGATGTCATCCATGTTGGCAATTGCCAATTCCGGTTCTGGGGCTGTCATTTTATGCTCGGAAGGAAATGTGCCGTAACCTGCCATGAGGCAATGCCATGACAATGAGCTGTAATAGCGACTAATCCCGAGTTCTTGAATTTGTGCTGTCATATCAGCTCCGGTGAACCAGGTCGTCATGATCGTTTTAAGATCATCTGACAGAAATTGATTGTGAGCGTTATCGCGCCAATAGTCGCTGTCTGTGCGCTGGTTCATCCGATAATGGCCAACGATATAGTCGCGAATGCAATCATATCGTTGGCCAATGCCTTGGTTGAATGTCAGGGCGTGTTTATCGGTTAGACCACCATCTTCAAAAGCCTGAATAAACCCTTCAACAGTCGCTTGCACGATATGCAAAGCAGTCGCTTCCAACGGTTCGATAAAGCCTTGTGAGAGACCGACCGCGAGACAGTTTTTCACCCAGCTACGCTCAACCCGCCCGACATTCATCTGCAAGTGTCGCGCTTCCACATCTTTGTCTAGAAGACCCAGATGCCGCCGAAATTCGACTTCTGCCATGTCAGCATCGGTGTAACGAGAAGAATAGACGTAGCCATTGCCCGTCCGGTTGGTCAGGGGAATTTTCCATGCCCAACCGGTCGAAAGCGCGGTAGCGCAGGTTTCGCTCGGCAAGTCGCCCTCTTCGGTCGAGGTGGGCATGGCAACGGCACGGTCGTTGAACAGGTTCGCGGCAAAAGGACGGAAAGGTTCAGCGAGCGCTTTCTGGATGATTGCCCCACGAAAACCGCTGCTGTCGATGAAGAAATCGCCACTGACGAACTCATCATCGCCGGTTCTCAGTGCATCGACTTCACCATTCTCGCACAGCAACACTTCGCTAACGGTACGTTCGAGATGGAAAACGCCCAGTTTGCCGACCGCGTGTTCGCGCAGCATCTTGCCGACCAATACCGCATCGAAATGATAGCCATAGCCAATATCGAAAGGAAAATTTTCTGGGGTCACCGGCGCACGCCGTTCAGCAGCAATCCGGGCAGGGAGGAAGAAACGGTCGGGATGGGCCCACACATCGCGCCCCGTCCGCCTTGCGCGAGTGTGAAAGGTGAATTGCGGCTCGGTGAAGCTGTCGAGCTGGGTGTGGAACGGGTGGAAGTAGCTTTCGAAGCCGGGGCGCTCCGACCAGCCGTGGAAGCTGATGCCCGCCTTGTAGGTTGCGTTGCATTTCGGCATCCATTCCGACTCGGAGAGCCCAAGCATGTCGAAAAATGCCTTTAACTGCGGTGTCGATCCTTCGCCAACGCCAATGATGCCGATATCGGGCGATTCGACCACCGTAACTTTATATTGCGGCCAATGCTTAGCAATCAGGCAGGCGGCCATCCAACCTGCGGTGCCGCCCCCCAACACGACGAAATGATACTGCTCCCCGGCCATCACCAGGCCTTTAGCATCCAGCTGAAGATGTCGTCCATCCGCGCCGCCCAAGCGTTTTCCTCATGCGGCGTACCTTCGTAAACGCGGCTTGAAAAGTCGCGGCCCTTGCGCCAGCTATTGGCGACCAACACTGCATCCAGATTTTCTTGATAGGGCCGGTAAAAGGCGTCGAGTGTCTTGGTCCCATGATCGAACCAGATTCGGCGGCCTTTTGGTTTGCCCAGCTCTCGCCGCACGTAGGTCCGCCATGCTGAGAAAATATCGTCTCGCTCCATGGCGCTCCAATTGGAATCGCCGAGCGGCAAATGCGTCGAAACTGCGCCCGCCGCACCAAATACGTTGGGATATTTGGTAATCGCGTAAAGCGAGATCAAGCCGCCCATGCTCGACCCCGCGATGGCGGTATGCTTGCGGTCAGATTTGGTGCGGTATTCGCGGTCGATTCTAGGCTTCAGCTCATCAACGATGAATTTCAGATATTCGTCTGACATCACGGGCGTGCCATTGCCTTGCGTTGCCAACTTATCGCGCACGGCCGGAGAGAGAAAGTCCAGCATCACGCGCGGAAAATATTGCCGCCAGCGATCCTTGCCGGGTTGATCAATGCCGATAATGATAAACGGCTTAATTTTGCCAGCGGCGATTGAACGTAGCGCCGATTTATCCGCTGCCCAGACCTTGTTGAAGTTCGAGCGCTTGGGGTCGAACAGGTTCTGGCCGTCGTGTATGTAAACAACGCCGTAACGCTGGTTGCCGTCGTCGTAGCCGGGCGGCAACCAGACCACTACCTTGGTCGGTGCGATGTGATCCGACTCCACCGCGTCCAGATCAACAAAACGCCCTTGGCCCTGCGCCGATGCCTGATACGGCAACAGGGCAAGCAGCCCCGCCACACCCAAGGCCGAAATCAGGCTGCGGCGGTCAATCACCTGCCCGGCACTAGCCGGATAGCAAAGCCACCTCCGGGTGCCATGCGCATTGTCAGTGTGTCAGCGTTGGTAAGCGTCTTGGTCTCGATGACAATCGAATGGCGCTGTTCGGTGCGGTAATCAGCATCATCGCCATCGCGGTAGATTTCGGCCCTGTAACTTTTGCCGGGGGTCAGGAAGTCGAGCTTGAACGCCACTGTCCGCGCTTCTTCATCGCCAACCGCGCCAATATACCAGCCTTCACCGCCGCGTTCCTTGCGTGCAATGGTGACGAAATCGCCGATCTCGCCGTTGAGAACGCGCGTGTCTTGCCAGTCTGTCGGCACATCGCGGATGAACTTTAGTGGCTCGGGATATTTTGCGTAATTCTCTGGCGTATCGGCAACCATCTGCACCGGCGAATAGATCACCACGTATAGTGCGAGTTGCTTGGCAATGGTCGAGAGGATGTCGCTGTCCTTTTCACCCTTCAGGCTGAGAATGCCGGGGGTAAAGTCCATCGGGCCTTCGAGCATTCGCGTAAAGACGACATTGGCTTCATGCTCGGGCGGATTCTTGCCGCCCCAGGCGTTGTATTCCATCCCGCGCATTCCCTCGCGTGCCACCCAGTTGGGGTAAGTGCGATGCAGGCCAGTGCCCTTCACCGGCTCGTGGCTGTCGATCCCGACTTTGTATTTCGCAGCAGCCTCTAGCACGCGAAGCTGGTGGTTTACCATCCACTGGCCCTGATGCCATTCGCGATATTTTGTGCCGTCGGCATCCTCGCGTTCCATCTGCCCGGCATCGGTAACATAGCCGGTCTTGACGACCATATAATTGCGGTCAGCCGCGAATTTGAAAGCCGCGTCAAACTGGTTTTCATAATGCGTGGCCGCGCCGCCAGTTTCATGATGCCCGATCAGGCGGATGCCCTTTTTCTTGCCGTAGGCAACGAGCATATCGGCGTCGAAGTCCGCAGTCGGCTCGGCGAAGTCCATGTCGTGGCCATTGCCGAACCAATCGCCGTCCCATCC
>JANONL010000028.1:0-2700 GCA_031420815.1 Sphingomonadales bacterium
TGTGCAGAATAGCACCAGCTTGCCGCGCATCGCATCGCCGGTGCATTTGGCGAGCGATGGCGAGGGGCTGTCGCCCAACCGCTTCGCCGCCTCGGCACGCGCCGCATCCCATGCTGCGGCAAATTCTGTGTCTTTTTTTCGCAGGCGATAGATATGACTGTAATGCACGGGCGCACGACCGGCTGACTATTTGACGTTGCCGGTTGCGGCCAGCGCACGCAAAAACGGTGCCCGCCAGCGCGGCGGACGGGGAATGCGGGTTCGCATGAGGGTTATCCTTTAATGTTGGGAGGACATCGGGCGCAGTGCCGCAATGTTCTTGTTATGTACCAAAGAAGCGTTACGATGTCAAGCTATGGCAGTGTCTCAGTTTGAAAGTGCGGAATGGAGTGGGGTGCGGAACGGCGGCTTTCAGGCCTGCGGGGACATTGCGTAATTGAGTTAGTCACTCTCCAACTTAGCACGGGGTCGCAATGAAGCGCTCCAAAGGAGGAGAGTGACCGATGACGATATTTGCAGGATTAGATGTCTCTGACAAGATGACGCATGTGTGCGTGGTTGACGGGGACGGCGTAGTGCTGCGCCGCGATGTGGTGGCAACCGATCCGGATGTTCTGGCCAAGTGGCTGGGCAAGCACTGCGTCGATAGAGACGGTGGCTTGGTCCGCGTGGTGCTTGAAACAGGTCCGCTATCAACGTTCCTGTATCACGGTCTTGTCGAGCGGGATGTACCAGCGATTTGCGTCTGTGCGCGGCATGCCAAAAAGGCGCTGTCCGCACGGATCAACAAGTCTGATGTGAATGACGCCGAAAGCTTGGCGCAGCTGTGCCGGACTGGCTGGTTCAAGCCTGTGCATATGAAGGCAGGAGCGACCCATATCGACCGGGCGGCGCTCAAGATACGGGGGCAGTTGGTCACTTCGCGCAATGCCATGGCGAACCAGCTGCGGGGTATGTTGAAGCTGTTCGGGCTGCGCATGGGCATGGTTACAACGCCGGGTAAGAGGCGCGAGCGGCTGGGAGTGCTGTTTGGCCAGCGGCCTGATCTCAGACCTGTGTTTATGCCGCTTATCGAGAGCATCGAAGCGTTGGAGGTGCACATCGCCAAGTCGGGCAAGCTGCTGAGCCTGCGGGCAAGCAGCGATCCCGTCTGCATCCGCCTGATGAGCGTTCCAGGCGTTGGCCCAATGACCGCGCTGGCGTTCAAGGCCAGCGTTGAAGACCCGGGGCGCTTTGTGCGCAGCAGTGATGTCGGGGCTTATGCAGGGCTTATCCCAAGGCGGAACCAATCGGGCGAGCGCGACTACAAAGGCCATATCACCAAGGCTGGCGATGCGATGCTGCGGCACGCTTTGTATGAGTCGGCCAATAGCATCTTGGCGCGGCTCAAACGCCCCTGCGCCCTTGCCGACTGGGGCAAACGCCTGGTCGAGACCAAAGGGCCAAAACGGGCAAGGGTCGCGGTCGCCAGAAAGCTCGCGGCTTTGCTCCACAAGCTTTGGCAATCGGAAACCGAGTTCTGTTGGAACTGATCCCGGCAGCATGAAGAACCGAAAGCCAAAACCGGACGATCTCGTTTATTGTGTCGCTGGCCCAAACAACAAGGGCACAGCGTCGGGGACATAGAGACGTCCACATCCTACCGCCTGACCGCGATCATGAGGCAACGGCATCAAGGCTCCACAGCCGCCCATTGACCTCGAAGACAACCATTGGTGATCGGGCAAAAAACAATGAAAGCAACATGATGCAAATATCAATTAGACAACATTATACTAATTACCGGCATTACGTGAGGGTGCGAGAATCCCCTAAATTCACTTTCACCGTTGCAATGTAGGATTTGATTTGAGACTCTCCAGATTGCTCTTTGAAACTGTCGATCTATCTTAGGTTCAGGACCTATTAAAGTGATTGCATGATAGCGTGAAGATTGATTCAATGGTGATGCGAAGGAGGCATTGCCATGAGTGATTTGATTTGGTTGACCGAAGCACAGATGCACAAGATTGAGCCATATTTTCCGTTGTCGCATGGTATTCCGAGAGTTGATGATCGGCGGATCATCAGTGGGATAATCTTTGTAATCCGTAACGGTCTGCGATGGCGAGACGCGCCGGCCGCATATGGCCCGCACAAGACGATTTACAATCGGTTCATCCGCTGGAGCGCGATGGGTGTGTTCAACAAGATATTTGCAGGCCTTGCAGCCAAGGCTGGAAAGCCTGATCAGTTGATGATTGATGCGACGCACCTGAAGGCGCACCGAACGGCTGCCAGCCTTTTAAAAAAGGGTCTATTCCCAGACGTATCGGGCGCACCAAAGGTGGCTTGAACTCCAAACTGCACGCCGTATGTGATGGCAAGGGTCGACCGTTGATCATGCTGCTAAGCGAAGGGCAGATGAGCGATTTTGGTGGCGCTGCGCTGATGATCGACGCCTTTCCAAAGGCCAAAGCGCTCCTCGGTGACAAAGGATATGATGCCGATTGGTTCCGTGAGGCGCTCGCGACCCGAAAGATCGAAGCCTGCATACCCTCAAAATCAAATCGCAAAATCCACATCCCGCACGACCCCGCCCTCTACCGCCAGCGCCACAAAATCGAGATCATGTTCGGAAGGTTAAAAGACTGGCGGCGCATCCACACCCGTTACGACCGGTGCGCCCACACCTTCATGTCTGCCATCTGCATCGCCGCA
>JANONL010000029.1:0-2690 GCA_031420815.1 Sphingomonadales bacterium
GCATCGGCTATCATGAGGTAGTCGCGGGGCACACGACAGCTGGAGAGCTGCGACGGCTGGTGGAAAATTTGGTGCCGGGGGGTGATTGGGTTTGTACCCCCGGAATTTCAATGAAGGGCGCAGACTTAACAGTTCCCAAACGGCTATTACAAATTTATGACTGCGCAAACAGAGTTTGAAGAGCCCCTGAATGTTTGAAGTTGATGCAGTAATTACGTGGGTAGATGGTTCCGACCCCGCGCACAAACAAAAGCGCGATCATTATCTGACGCACGCGCAAACTCCGCTGCATGATAACGGAACCAACCCGCATAGGTGGGTGTGCAGCGATGAGCTTAATTTTTGCGTGCGCTCGATCGCCAATCACGCGCCGTGGGTGCGGCAGATCTGGATTGTAACCGATAGCCAAATCCCGGATATCACATCCCTGCCTGATGAATTTGCCGCAAAGATTTGCATCGTTGACCACCGTGAGATATTTGCTGGTTGCGAAGACGCGCTGCCCACCTTCAACTCGCTTTCCATCGAAACAATGCTATGGCGAATTCCGGGGCTTTCAGAACATTTTCTGTATTTCAACGACGATGTGTTTCTGACCGCACCGGTGACCGTCGCAGATTTCTTTGCCGAAAACGGGCCAGTGCTGCGCGGTAAATGGGTCGATCATTCAGCGATGGCGCAGTCTAGCATTAGCCGCGATGATGCCAGCCTGCTGAACTATTTTAATCAGATAAACGCCGCCGATATAATTGGCTATACCGCCGACCATGTGTTTGAAAGCGCGCATGTCGTCCACCCCATGCAACGTTCGGTGATGGCTGAACTGTTTGACGCCTATCCCGACGCATGCGCGCGCAATGCCGGTTTTCGCTTTCGCTGCACCGAACAATTCCTTCCGCAAAGCTTGCACAACCATGCCTGCCTTGCATCGGGGAATGCAGCCATTCTTGATACGCGTGATTATCTGCATATCGCCGTCGGCGCGCTGGACCAATGGTCAGTCGAGGATGTCCACGCCTATCTGGGCAGAGCCGAGCGCCACGAGATTAAGTTTCTGTGCGTGAATGATTTGCCCGAGGTTGAACGCAATTTTCCCGATGCTAGGGTGTGGATCGAAGAGGCGATTGGGTGATAGCGCGAGGTAGCCGGAGTAGGGGCGGCGACGATCCGTCGGACCGCGCGCGGCTGGAAGCGGAGTGGCTGACCGTGACCCGGCAGACCTTGCCCGCGCTGGCACAGGCGCGCCGCTGGCCGGTCAGCGCCGACCACTGCTTCATGCGCATCCTGCTCGACGCTGTGCATGAGGGTCGGTGGGATAGAACGGTGCAGGGCCGTCCCGCCTACAAGCATATCGAGTTGGAGCGACTGGCGGCGGCAGTAATGCTGGCCGAGCGCGTGGTGGCGAATGAGACCGATTTACGGACACTCAACGCGCAGTCGCTGGCGTGGCGGGGGAAGGGATGAGGTGGATTTGGTGCGGTGTTGTCCGATTGGAGATTACGCGGCCTTCGCCTCCTCCTCCGCCTCGCATTTCAGCCGGATGCCGAGCGCGGCCATCACCTTCAGCAGCGTTTCCAGCGTCGGATTGCCGTTTTCGGACAGCGCAGTGTAGAGCGCCTGCCGGTTGACGCCGGTTTTTTCGGCAATTTTGGTCATGCCTTCGCTGCGCGCCACTACGCCAACCACATTAGCGATGTAGGGCAGATGCCCGCTTTCGAACGCGTCGTTAAGGAAGTCGATCACGTCCTCTGGCTCGGTGACATATTTCGCCGCGTCGAAGGGCGTTGTTACAAGTTTTGTCACTGTCGGTTTTATAAGTCAAAGTTGGCTAGGGCTCAAGCCGCCTCAAGCACCATAACCCGCGCTGCATCTTTCCCACGAGTGGGCCGCACGATGATTTCAACATCACGGCCAAGCGCGACGATGAAATCCATCAGCTTTTCGACCGAAAATCCTTCGAGTCGGTAATTAACCAGCGCCGAAACCTTGGGTTGTGGCACACCGAGCAGGCGCGCTGCGTCGATCTGTTTGAGCGCCTGATCCTTTATGATCCGGTTGATCGCTAGCGCGAGGCGGGTCTTGGTTTGACGTTCCGATGGGTCGGACAGGCCGAGATCGGCGAAGACGTTTGTCGTGCCGCGTGTAATATCTGTGTCAGTCATTGGCTCTAGTCCTTGCTTCATAGTCGTTCCGCGCCAACCGTAATCGCGCTTTGATCATCGCAACATCGGTCGCAGCAGTGGCGATGCCCTTAGTCGATTTCTTTTGAAACGCGTGCAGCACGTAAATTACCTCGGCAAAACGAACCGTATAAACTGCGCGGTAAGTATCGCCCGAAAAATCCTCAACAACCTCAAATACCCCGCCACCCTCGCCCTTCCAAGGCTTGGCATGGGGATGCTTCCCACCCAGTTGCGCGACGCCAAGCGCATAACCCATCGCGTCAATCACGGGTTCGGGGAAGGCGAGCAAATCCTTCTTTGACGAACCGATCCAGTCGAGAGACGTTTCGTTGGGCATTAACAAGTGAAATATACCTGTTTTAGTATATTGTCAAGAGCGCTGACGGCAACTTGAATGGTCCGTTTGCGCGCTAAGAAATAGGCTGACTGTCTTTCGAAGCAAAAATGCCTCCCAAAAGGCTATCTACATCAATATCGCCAAATAGTTCCGCTATCCTCTCACTTCTC